>JAXEBU010000086.1:0-26791 GCA_034093895.1 Candidatus Choladocola sp.
GCGATATTTTATAGTATCTGCCTGGATAATCGTAAGGATATCGTCAGGAGAATGCGGAATATCGGATTGCGGCGTCGGGTGTTTTGGTTGAATATCTTCATCCTCCAAAACAACGAGAGAAAGACTCATTGCATCTGTGATCAAATCGATAGCTTCCGTAAGTGAGCTGGCTGTAGTAATACAACCATCAATATCTGGAACCTTTGCATAGAATGTTCCGTCAGATTCGGAAATGACAGCGGTATAAGTGTAAAGCATATTCTTACCTCCTTTTACGGGAAGGACGGGGCGTTAGCCACTATCCCGTTTGATGTTTGCTTCTTTGAAAATGTATTTCATATCGTTTTCATTGAAGTCATGACGTTTGACTGGAATTGCTTGTTTGGTTTCCGGATTAAAATACAGATCGTGGTTAGCGCCGTGCTTTTTAAAACAAAAACCGTTTAATTCAAGCTCTTTGATAGTTGTCTTTCGCGGATTCATTATTATCTCCTTTCTTGATTACATTATACACAACATTGTGTAATATTTCAATGAAAAAATACACAACAATACACAAAAACGTAGAAGGACTTGAATGGACGAGTATTCCAAATCAGAATGAAGGAGGATAACAACACCATGCAGATCAAAATAAAGTACCATACAGACATCACGCCGCTTGAGCGCATCGATGGCAACAAATCAGCTACGCAAAGGTCATGGATCGTATAGCTGTCCGGCAGAAGCTTGCACCGCATAGGTCGCAGCGAATTTCAAAATGGTATCGGAGCAGTTTGGAATTCACCTGACGGACGATTTTGTGAAGGTTCAGGAATATGAGCAGATGAAACTGTCGGTTGAAACTGCATAAAAACACGTATAAATATGTGTAAATATATTGACATACGTGCAAACACGTGCTATAATATTACCATGAAAGGGGGCAATAATGAAAGCATCAGAGTTGATTAAGCTATTAAAGAAAAATGATTGTTATCTCGTGGAACATGGAAAAGAGCACGATAAATGGCATAGTAATATTACTGGAAAAAATTTCATGATTCCAAGACACGGAAGCAAAGAGATAGCAACCGGTACAGTGAACAGGATACTAAAGGATGCGGGGCTGAAATAAAGCCCCGGATTCACTAAAGAATAGATGATTTTAGAAAGGGGTCATGAAGAATGGCAAAATATGTATATCCGGCAATTTTTACACCAGAGGAAGAGGGCGGATACTCAATATTCTTTCCAGATCTTGAAGGATGCTATACCTGCGGAGACGATTTGCAGGATGCAATATTTATGGCGAATGATGTCCTTGCATTTGTGCTTTATGATTATGAAACAGAAGGAAAAGAGATTCCTTCTCCATCAAAAGCAGAAGATGTAAAGAAAGAGAATAATGAATTTGTGAATTATGTGGCGTGTGATACAGTCGAGTACGCACGTATGCATAATAATAAAGCGGTTAAAAAAACGCTTACAATTCCTCAATGGTTGAATGATGCGGCACTCCGGAAAGATATTAATTTTTCACAGGTACTGCAGGAAGCATTGATGCAGAAAGTAAATATGTAAAACAAAATTTATGATAATTCAGAGGCATTACCTTAACTGGTAGTGCCTTTTAAAATGCATTTTACGAGGTGTTGATATGGCAGGAAAGAAAATCGGACTTGTCCTTGCGCTTGATAATGAAAAAGAGTTTTCACAGGGAATTGATTATGCGAAGAATGATAGACTGAATATTGTGGAATCGCATCAGATGACACAGGACGCGCGTATCGAGTTCCTTCAAGATCAACTTATGGAAGCCAGATCTCATATCGCCAGACAGGATGCAGAGATTGCAAGGTTGAGCGGTTTGCTGGAGGGCGCGGCGTAAGGGCTAATGAGTTGTAAAACATTTGATGGTGCGGTGAGTTATATCATCGCATTATTTTTATCAAAAAGGAGAATAAAACTATGCTGAAAACAAAGAAATCAATCACATTAACCGGAAACAGCGTCATCGACGGAGTAGTAGTGGCAGGATATCAGGCAGTAATAAACAGCGATGACCCGAACGATATGAATATTTCAAGCTGGCAGCAGGATAAGGCTATGTATACAGCGAACAGGTCGCAGTGCAGACAGGATGAAGCAGAGTTTGAGGATACTGCGTATGCGCTTCAAGATGAGCTTCTGGCGGAAAAACAGTCCACAGCAGATTCCGAGTAACCAACCACCAACAGAAAGGAGATGATGCTGTATGGATACAGTACTCCAGTTTTCAGTCTCGAATCAGCTGCTGGATCGCATGGACGATTTCATGATCGTAGAGGGTTCCGAGAACTACCGGCAGGCACATTTCACATTCAAAACATCAGACTGGGACGGACTTATCAAGACTGCAGTATTCATTGATGAAGACGGAGATATCCATCCGTCTCTGTGTGCCGATGATACCTGTGACGTGCGGCGGAGTGGCTGGTAAAGCAGAAAGGTTTCGTGGGGCTTATTGGTTCCGACGGTTCCACCAAGATCACCACAAAGGCTGTCAAGGTAAATATCGCAGCAAAGGGATACACTTCCGGCGGGCAGATCGAAGAAGAGACGCAGGCGTATTTTGACAGGCTCATACAGGAATTTTCTGATAAGTATCTGGAAACAGAAACACAGGCGAAACTGTCACAGCGCTGGGCAGTTGGTTTGGAGGATGAACCGGAGACGCAGGAGGATAATGCGGCGTATTATGCCAGTCAGGCAAGACAGACTCTGGAAGACACAATAGCATTCACAGAGCTGGAGAAGCAGAACATCACCGCCCTGTCAGAATCTGAACAGCAGAACATATCCGCCATCAAAGACGAAGCAATCACCGCCCGTAACACCACCATCGAGAACGCCAACATTGCTAAAAATAAGGCAGATGAAACCGAAGCCGACAAACAGTCCGCCGAAGTCCAAGGTATCCTCCGTACCCACCAGTACCACACGGAGATCAGCTGGGAAGGACTGGACGAGCATCTGGAGCCGGAGGCGAAGTGAAGTGTAGGGTGCTGGGGAGATAGGAGGTACATATAGAAATCAGAGCCAGACCGTAACAGGTCTTTTTATTTTGCAGTAATTTCAATCCGGAAATACCGGAGGAGGGAAAACCAATGTACATAGATCAGACAGCAACCATCACCGCAGCGAGTGTTATCTCGGCTCTGGTGGTGATTTTTTCAGCCATTTTTGCGGTGTACCGGTGGTACCTGAAACAGAATCAGCAGGATAAAGAGATAAAGAAATCGAGAAGATCCAAAGGATCAATGCACAGGTTGTCCTTGGCGGAATGATTTCCGGTCTGGCTTCTACAGGATTATATGAAATGCTGCGGAATCTTCTCGCAAAAGACGGGAAAAAGGAAGAATAAAATATTCCAACAGGCACATCCTATCCATGAGGTGATGACCATGGATCAGGGCCAGAAGAAGTCCAAAGAAAAATTCAATAGTGTAACAAACAAAACCAAGGTGGAGAACCAGAACCAGACGCACAACGTCCGGAAAGAAGGAACGACACAGATTAATCAGAAACGATAGGGCGGCCGGAGTGCCGCCTTTTTGATAGTAGTGATACTATGGCACTGAATATCATTAAAAACTACCTCAAAAACAACCGGTGCTACCAGAAGGATGTAAAGCGTATACCGATTGGCATCCAGCTGCACACAATCGGAACCGGGCAGGGAACGGCACAATCAGTAGCGGATTACTGGAATCAGGCCGCTGTGGCCGCATGCGTAACATACATTGTTGACTGTGACACACCTGGGAAAGTCCTCCAGTGCCTGCCGGAAGACGTCCGGAGCTGGGCGGACGCAGGATATGGAAACAACAACCTGATCACATTTGAGATTTGTGAGTCAGACTACATCAGGTACACTGGCGGAGCAAGCTATAATGTGCTTAACGAGACGAAATTTTAAGCAGATATCATGCGCGGGTACCAGACTGCAGTGTTACTCTGCGCGGATATCTGCAGCCGGTATGGATGGGGTCCGCAGGCAAAGAAAATGCGGCAGAGTCACCTGCCGCAGTATACCACAATCCATGAAAAATCAGCTTTATATAATCTGTATTAAATTATCTTAATAGACACACGATAGACACAAGTTGTATAGAAAAACCTTTAAAATAGGGATTTTTTTATTTATTAGTATTAAGAAAAGGTTAATAATTCCATACAGTTTGCTTTCTTGTTTTCTGTTTTGCACAGTGCTATAATGTCCGTAAACCGGCGGGAGATTTTACCATATTTTCCCGCGAGATTATCCGGCTTTACCGGAGTGATGAAAGAGAGGAACTTTTATGAAAAAAAGATTATTTGCTGTATTGATGGCAGCTTTCTGCATTGCAGCGGCCATTCCTTCCGCATCCGTTCTTGCAGACGGACAGAAGGTTGTCACACTTGGCGCTGATCTGACGGCAGATCAGAAGCAGGCGATCCTCCGTTATTTCGGTGTGGAGGGTCAGAATATTCAGACACTTACCATTACAAATCAGGACGAGAGAAATCATCTCGGTTCCTACGTTCCGCTGGAGCAGATCGGTACGAAAACCTTCAGCTGCGCACTGGTAAATCCCACTTCCTCAGGCGGTATTCAGGTAAAGACGGCCAATCTGTCCTGGGTAACCAGCAATATGATTGCCACTACACTTTCCACCTCAGGCGTTGTGAACTGTGAAGTGCTGGCAGCGGCTCCCTTTGAAGTATCCGGAACCGGTGCACTTACAGGTATTCTGATGGCTTACGAGAATGCGGTCGGTACCAATCTTGACGCAGGAAAGAAAGAAGTTGCCACCCAGGAGCTGATCACCACGGCGACCATTGCCAACAATATCGGTCAGGTTGAGGCGACGGAGATCGTGAATGAGAGCAAGATGCAGGTGATTCAGGGCGACGTGATCAGCGGCAACGATATTGACGTCATCATCAATGAAGTGGCGGATCAGGAAAATATCAGCCTTTCGGATGAAGACCGTGAACTGCTGGCTGATCTTCTGGAGCAGATCGCAGAGCAGGATTACGATTATGAAGAGATGAAAGAGACGCTGGAGCGCGTGGAATCCAATCTGGATGATCTGAAAAACAGTGCAGAGGAGAATGAAGATCAGCCTGAGACAGAGGCAGACGCAGACGGTGAGACTGAGACTCCGGAGACATTGCCTTCTGACAGTATTCTGATGAATACGGATGATTCCGCACTTGGAGAGTCCACTGTATTTGATGCAACAGATGAAGCTGCGATTGCCGAGACAGATGCGACACTGCAGCCGGAGACAGGTTCTGTGGAGCAGATACCGGCAGATACAACTTCTGACGGAATCGATATTACAACCTCCGACACCTATTCTGATACGCCGTCGGACGGAGCTTCAGAGACAGATCCGGAAGCAGGAACAGTGGACATTGCTGCACCGGAAGGTACAGTGGATGGTACTGCTGATGTGAATACAGACGGAACCGCAGATGGTACCGCAGACGGAAGCAGTCAGATTCTGCTCAGTGATATGACATTTGCACCGGTTACATCTGATATGAACGGTTTTAAAGTATATCCTGCAGGCCAGAACAGACTGACGGTATACTTCCGCCGCAGTGATATTGTGGCAGGAAGCGGTACACTTACGGTATACAATGGTGCCGATTCTTCTATGGTTGAAAGTATATCACTGAGTGATACGGCGAAGGTAAGCTTTAAGCCGCTGAGTGAAGAAGATCAGATTGAGCTTGGATGGACAGAGGGATCAAAGGCTGAGATCTATCTTGGCATACCGCTCTCCCAGTCCTCCACCTGGTTCGTCATTCTCTCGGAGGATGCTTTCCGCACAGCGGATGGCACTGGCAGCTCTGAAGCAATTACAGACAGCTACAGCTGGGTGATTCAGACTTCAGAATACGGTTTTGCAATTGATCAGTCCACGATGGCAGGCGCTGTGGCAGGAAATACGGCATCAGCACAGATTATGATGGACGGTACGGCAGCGGCTTATGCATGCATCGAGAATCTTGATGAGTCTGTGATTACGTTTGATCAGACAGAGTTCTGGGCATCCGGATCCTTTAATGCAACCTTCCTTCAGATGGGAGAGACCGGCTTTGATGTTTCCTTCTACGATGAGAACGGAAATTATCTGGACGGTATTCATTATACGATCGAGATCCGATAGGCGATTCCATATCAGCTGTGAAACATTCAGAAGGCACCTTTTCCCTGTATATTCTGCAGGGAAAGTGTGCCTTTTTCATCATATAGGATGAGAGACTGATGGCGGGCAGGACTGCCTGCTTATGATCTCGTATAAGATGGGGAACTGGAGGTAAATATGTATCCTATAAGGAAAAACAGCAGCCAGAAGAGAAAGGCCGTGGACATGCTGAGCGGCAGTATGGCAGATAAAATTCTGATGTTTGCGCTGCCGCTGGCACTTGGAAGTATTCTGCAGCAGCTTTTCAATGCTGTGGATGTGGCGGTAGTCGGAAGGTTTGCCAGCAGCCAGGCGCTGGCTGCCGTGGGGGCAAATACGCCTGTGGTGGCACTTCTGATCAATCTGTTTGTCGGTATATCCGTTGGAAGCAATGTGGTGATTGCAAATCAGATCGGGCGGAGACAGATGGAAAAAATTCAGGATACCATACATACATCGGTGCTGATTGCCCTTGGCAGCGGATTTTTTCTGATGATTCTCGGAATTCTCGTGGCAGGACCGCTGCTTCGTATGATGTCCACACCGGATGATGTGATTGCGCTTGCGGAAGTCTATCTCCGCATTTACTGTGTCGGAATGCCTTTTATCATGATCTACAATTTCGGGGCAGCCATTCTGAGAAGCTCAGGCGATACAAAAAGGCCTCTGCTCTGTCTGATTGTTTCCGGTATCATCAATGCACTGCTGAATCTGTTTTTTGTTGCCTTCTGCCATATGGCTGTCAGCGGTGTCGCTGTTGCCACCGTGATTTCCAATGCAGTCAGTGCATGTATGGTAACGTATTTCCTGACCGTGGCCGATGAGCCGGTCAGGCTGAAACGTGAGGGCACCTGGTTTCATCCACATCAGCTGAAACGAATTCTTCTGATCGGTATTCCGGCCGGACTGCAGGGCTTTGTATTTTCGATTTCCAACGTCTGTATTCAGGCTGCCATCAACGGATTCGGTTCGGCAGTTGTAGCCGGGGCATCCGTGGCCCAGAATTTTGAGTATATCACATACTATGCGGTATCCGGTTTCAACGCGGCGGTGATGACGTTCATCAGCCAGAACTACGGAGCGCATAATATAAAGCGCTGTCAGAGAGCTTTCCGGATCAGCATGGCGTATTCGGTTGGTGCATGTATTGTGATGAACTTTCTTTTTTACGCCGGAAAACATTCTCTGATCACCATGTTCACCACAGATGCGACGGTGGCTGACTTTGCTTTTCAGAGAATGAAATACGTACTTCTGCTCCAGTTTCTGATCTGTCTGTATGAAATCAGCGGATCTGCTCTCCGCGGCTACGGTTATTCCATGACGCCGGCCCTTCTGACCGTTATCGGAACGTGTGTGATCCGTATTATATGGGTAAATACGGTCAGTGTAAAATTTCATACCTTTTTCGCGCTGATGGCTGTTTATCCGTTTACCTGGATTGTCACAGGATCCATGGTGCTGGCGGCATATCTCAGGGTACATAAAAAAATAAAAGCAATGCAGTAAAACTTTTCATAAAATATATCACTGCGGAAAGGAGAAAAAATGCTTCGGCAACGTATCATAAAATGTTTCATTGCAATGGTGGGAAGTGCAGTTCAGGCTTTCGGACTGTACAATGTTCATTCTGTTTCCGGAGTTACAGAGGGTGGAGGACTTGGACTTACATTGCTTCTTCAGCACTGGATCGATCTTTCCCCGGCGGTTACCAGCTTTGCTTTTAATATGATCTGTTATGGATTCGGCTGGAAAACGCTGGGCAGGGGCTTTCTGCTCTATTCATTCGTGTCTGCAGCAGGATTTTCTGTCTTCTATGCATTTTTTGAACAGTTTGATCCTCTGTGGCCGAAGCTGGCTGAAATGCCTCTGGCGGCTGCGCTGTCAGGTGCACTGTTTGTAGGAGTCGGCTCGGGACTGTGTGTCCGCATCGGAGGTGCCACAGGCGGAGATGACGCTCTGGCCATGAGTATCTCCAGGGTTTCTCATCTTGATATTCAGTGGATTTATTTTATTTCCGATGTAGTTGTACTTTTGTTGTCTCTTTCTTATATACCGGTGAACCGGATTGCCTGGTCTTTGCTGACCGTCATACTGTCAGGCCAGCTGATCGGAATGATGCAGAAAATTCCGCTGCAGTTTTCCTGGGAGAAAGGCGACAGCTGAAGCGCAGGAAAATAATTGCAGAACAGAAAGCGGAAGTGTGCTATGATTTGCCTATAAATCATAATGAGTTGACGACAAATGGACAGGAGAGGAAGAAAAATGCGTATTTTGGATATCTTATTGAGAAAGAGAAAAAAAGCCGGGGATGAAACCGGAGCAGAAAGCAGAATGCTTCCCAAAACGGACGGTTCCGTAAAAAGTGAGACTCCGCCGAAGCCCTTTTTCAGACTGGGAGACGGATATTATCTTGCATATGAACAAAAGCCGAACGGACTTGGCGGATACTGCAGTGTGAATGCATGCCTGTACAAAGGGAACACACGGATTCGCAGAATGACGGACAAAAGCGGAAGGTTTCTTGAGTTTCCGGGTGTGGAACACGGAGACTGGGAAAAGAACCTGACATTTCCGTTCGAAGCTGTCACCAGATTTACCATCAGTTATAATCCATTTGATCAGAACGGCCTTGCCGAGTTTTTCTGGCTGGTACAGCCGGATGGGCGTTACTGGGCAGATGATGATGGATTCGGAATGGAAGATGACAGGGAAATTAAGTTGTGTGCCAGCTTCGATAAGGACGGCAGATTTGTTTCACCGTTCCGGATAAAACAGTAATAAGGAAGAGGAGAAAAAGATGTGCGGCAGATATTATGTTGATGATGAAACGGCGCGGGAGATTGAAAAACTTGTCCGGGAAGTGGACAGCAAAATGAAAAATCCGGTGAACAAAGACATCCGTCCTTCAGAAAATGCGGCGGTTCTGACCGGAAGGAAATCCTGTCTGTCATCAGAAATCATGAGCTGGGGGTTTCCGCAGTATCAGAAAAAAGGGCTTCTGATTAATGCACGGTCGGAAACGGTACTGGAAAAGAGGATGTTTCGTGAAAGTGTTCTGCACAGACGCTGCATTATACCGGCCGGACACTTTTATGAGTGGACACCATCCGGAGATAAAGTGACATTTTTTCGCGAGGACAATCCCGTCATTTTTATGGCGGGATTTTATAACCGGTTCCAGGAGAAGGATCACTTTATCATTCTGACTGTGCCGGCCAATGGATCTGTGGAAAGGGTTCATGACAGAATGCCGCTTCTGCTGGAAAGAAATGAAATAACAGACTGGATCTTTGATGACCGCTTTCTTGATTACGCACTGCACAAACATCAGCCGCTTCTGCAGCAGTATCAGCCATACGTTCAGCAGACACTGTTTCCGTATATTCCCTCTTGAAATCGAACTTATGTTCGGTTATAATCAATACAAACGTATGTTCGATTTATGCCGGACAAGAGAGGGGATGGAAGATGAAACGGGTGATATTTCATATTGATGTTAATTCGGCATTCCTGTCCTGGGAAGCTGTATACCGGGTATACCATCTCGGAGCAAAAACAGACCTGAGAGAAAAAATCGCTGCGGTGGGCGGTGATATGGCGATGCGCCACGGAATTATCCTGGCCAAATCCATACCGGCCGGGAAATATGGAATAAAGACCGGTGAGAGCATTGTGGAAGCAAAACAGAAATGTCCGCAGCTTATGCTGGTTCCGCCGAATTACACGCTGTACGACACGTGTTCCAGAGCTTTTATGGATATCCTGCGCCAGTATTCTCCGGATGTGGAACAGTACTCTGTGGATGAGGCCTTCGTGGATATGACAGGGACAGAAGGTCTCTGGGGAGACCCGGTGGATGCCGCGAACCGGATACGGGAGCAGATCAGGGATGAGCTGGGCTTTACGGTCAACATCGGTGTTTCAGAGAATAAACTGCTGGCAAAGATGGCCAGTGACTTCCGGAAACCGGACAGAGTTCACACCCTGTGGAAGCATGAGATTCCTGCCAGGATGTGGCCGCTTCCGGTGTCAGAACTGTTTTTCGTAGGAAGAGCAACGGCGAAAAAGCTGTTTGCACTGGGGATACGGACCATTGGAGATCTGGCAGCGGCGGATCCCGTCCTTCTGAGAAATCATCTGAAAAAGCAGGGGGAAATCATATGGGGATTTGCAAATGGCACAGACGTATCCGTTGTGCAGTCGGAACCGCCTGCCAATAAAGGATACGGAAACAGTACGACGATCGCCTTTGATGTGTGCGATGGGTCTGTAGCCAGACTTGTACTGTTATCTCTGGCAGAGACGGTGGGGATGAGACTTCGGGAAGCCGGGGTACGGGCGGAAGTGATAGCGGTCGGGATAAAGAGTTTTGACCTGAGCTATAAGAGCCATCAGATGACACTGCGCAACCCGACGAATATTACGGAAGAGATCTACCGGTATGCATGTCTGCTCTTTGACAGACTCTGGGATGGCATTCCGATCCGCCATCTTGGAATTCATACCAGCCGTATCCGGGATGGCTGCAATATGCGGCAGATGGATATGTTTGACGATACAGATTATGAAAAGCTGGAAAAACTGGACATGACCGTAGATCAGATCCGCCAAAGGTACGGGATCGATTCTGTGAGACGTGCCGTATTTGTCAACAGTCGTATTGACCATATGGGCGGAGGAATCAGCCGTGAAAAACGGACGGTAGATTATACAAAAATAAAAATAGATTAGGAGATGGTCTGCCATGGGATTTGTGGTGAGTTCCGGAACTGAAGTGACGGAGGAAAGATAGATACAGGGGCATCGTCAGAAGGTAGCTGTGGACTGCTGGTTTACGACGACCGGGCGGACCATGCCGAGAATGGTAAAGTATGAGGATCAGGATGGATGTCTGCAGATTCTCCGTGATATCCGGATCATAAAGCAGGACCAGAAAAATTACGCGGGAATTTTCTGCCAGCGGTTTGACTGCAGGGCGGTTGTAGATGGGATGGAACGGGAATTTGTTCTTTTATTTCATATCAGAGAGCATACCTGGGATATGGTGATCCGGAATTAGATATTCTGTCCGGCAGTTCGCTTGATAATACAAACCGCGTATGGTAAGATTTAGCATGAGAATAATGAAGCGAACAGAGATTGTGAAAGGTGGATTTTTTATGAAACAGTTAAACTGGGGAATTTTAGGGCCGGGAACCATTGCCCATGAGTTCGCAGACAATATGGTAAAGCTTCATCCGATTTATGCGGTTGCGTCCAGAAATCCGGAAGCTGCACGTGCTTTTGGAGAGCAGTATGACGTGGAAAAGGCATACGGTTCGTATGAAGAGCTGTTAAACGATCCGGATGTGGATATTGTTTACATAGCGACAGTGAACAGTCAGCATTACAAATGTATTATGGCCTGTCTGGAGCACGGAAAGCATGTGTTGTGCGAAAAGGCAATCTGGGGCAATTACGAAGAAATGAAAACAGCCTGCGGGATGGCTGAGAAAAAGGGGCTTTTGCTTGCGGAAGCCATGACGATTTTCCATATGCCGGTTCTGAAAAAAATCAAAAAGCTGGTGGAAGACGGAACACTGGGAAAAATTAAATTTGTGGAAGCTGAACTGGGAAGCCTGAAGGAGGATGATCCTTCCAACCGGTTTTTCAATCCGGAGCTGGGCGGCGGTGCCATGCTGGATATCGGAACGTACGGACTGTCCTTTGTCACTCTGTTTCTGAACGGGGAGCTGACTGCCATGGAACATCTTATGAGCCCCTATCGTACGGGAGTTGATGAAATGTGGAGCATTTCTCTCCGGACGAGCGAAGACGAGATCGGAAGTGTTAATCTGACATTCCGGGCGAAACTGCCCAAACGGGGAATTATTGCAGGTGAAAAAGCGTACATATCCGTGATGAATTATGTCCGCGCGGAGAAAGCCACACTGGTATATCCGGATGGAAGCGAGGAGGTCATCGAAGCGGGAGAGACATCGAAAGCACTGCAGTATGAAATTCAGGATATCGAAACGGCGATACTTACCGGCGATTATTCGATGGCACGGATGGACAAGACGATGCAGGTTGTAAAACTGATGGATCAGCTTCTGACGGAGGAAAAGCTGCAGAAGCCGGTTGAGTAATACGCTGATTCTTCAGAAAGACCGGGAAAGAGAAATGGAAAAAAGGAATAGAACAACTGTTTTTAATGCCATTGTTGTGGCTGTCCTGCTTATTTATGCCTATTCTGCACGATACGTATTTCCGCAGCAGGCTACTTTTATGAAGACAGTACGTGATCTCAGCAGAGCCATGATTCATTTGGGCATTGTGATTGTCTGGATGGCTTCGATAAAACGGCGAATCATGCAGGATTCTGTCCGTTTTTACCTCCTTGCGGTGGCCGTGCTTCTGATTTTCTGGCTGTATATACGTGCAGTAAAATGGTATTTTTTTTATGAAATCTGCACGCCTGTCCGGTATCTCTGGTACGGATATTATATCCCGATCATTCTGATCCCGCTGTTTGGTGTTTTTCTTATAGAATATATCGGGAAAAAAGATACTTATGAAATGCCGAAACGGATGAGATTGCTGTACATTCCGGCTTTTGTCCTGATTGGTCTCGTATTTACCAATGATTTTCATCGCCTTGTATTTGATTTTCCCGAAGGGATGGAATCTTTCAGCAGTGTTTATACGTACGAAGCTGTTTACTTTCTGGTGATTCTGTGGGCGGTGTGTCTTGCTTTTTATTTTGTGATCATGCTTCTTCTGAAGTGCCGTGCTCCCGGCAGCCGCTGGTTTCAGAGAATGCCGATTCTGGTTATTCTGGGAGCTCTCATTGTGTGGATGATATACTGTCTCAGACTGGTGTTTTATGATCTGACAGCGGTAAGCTGCTTTATCATTATTCTGCTGCTGGAAAGCAGTATACAGAGCGGTCTGATTCGTTCTAATTCACAGTATGAAGTTCTGTTTCAGGCATCCTCCATAGAAGCACAGATTGTGGATGACAAGTATCACGTCTGTTACGGTTCTGAAACATCCGGATTTCTGGATGAAAAGATCATGCGGAAGGCGGAGACGGGACCGGTGAATCTGGGAGACAAAAGGCTTGCAAGTGCCAAAATCAGACATGGGCACATTCTGTGGTGGGATGATATCACCAGGATCAATCGGTTTACGAAAGAACTGGAGGAGACCGGAAAACGATTGGCGGAAAGCAATGATCTGATGAAGGCGGAGTTGGATCTGCAGGAAAAAAATCTCCGCATGATGGAGAAAAACCGCCTTTATGACCGTATTGTGAGTGAAGTAAGGGGACAGATTGACAGACTGGAGCAACTGCTGACGGAAGAAACCGCAGATTCCCCCATTCGTGAAAATCTGATTCAGATATGCATCATCAGCGCCTATGTGAAGCGAAGAAGCAATCTGCTGCTGATGTCGGAGAATACAGCTGAAATTCCTGCGCGGGAAATGGAATTCTGTCTCAGAGAATCGCTGGACAATATTCGTCTGGCCGGTGTTATGTGTTCTATGGACAGTCACTGCGAAGGAAAAACGTGCGCACAGCATCTGGTTGATGCGTATGATCTGTTTCAGCAGCTGCTGGAACAGACATTGAGGGATCTCCATGCGCTTTTTATTAAACTGAGGATATCGGGGGGAGATATATTTCTTCGTCTGCAGATGGACTGCTGCGAATCGGAACTGATCCGGGACCGGGAGGAATCTGCATGGGTGGCGTCAGGAGGCAGTGCTGCTGTCAGAAGGTCTGACGATACGCTCTGGGTGGAACTCCGTATGGAAGGAGGAAAACGTATATGATACCATGGTTTCTGGCGCATCCGTACGTAAGAGGGCTGCTCCTTTCGCTTCTGTTTTTTTTCTCCCTGGTTCAGCTGGGGTGTCTCGTTGCCCTTTCGGGGGATACAGGAAAAAAGCAGGCGAAACGGATCGTACCTGTATTTCTGCTCACCTGTACGGAACTGCTTCTGCTGCGTTACGTCAATGACAAAACAGGGGCTGTACCTGGTTTTCTTCCGGAGAACGGCTGGCGGTGTGTGTATGAATTTCCCACAGGGGCAGCAGTCATTACTGTACTGATCCTGGGACTATGTACATGCGGGATTTTTGGCAGGACAGTACAGTATTACCGGAATTCAATGAATCGATCTTCTATTAAAGAGAGCATTGACAATCTGCCCACCGGGCTGAGTTTTTCTGCTCCCAACGGAAGAATTCTTCTTGCCAACCGGCGTATGGAATTCCTGTGCCGTGAAATTACAGGCATGGATTTTCAGGATGCCGGTCAGTTCTGGGATGTGCTGACCTGCGGACCGGTCTGCGGAGGAACTTTGCGTATGGCAGAGGGAGGCGGACCATGCTTCTGCCTTCCGGATGGAACCGTCTGGACCTTCGGACGGAAAGTATTGTGTGTGGAAGGTTCAGATGTGATACAGATTACGGCGGTTGATACAACACAGCTGCACCGCCTGTCTGCCGGTTTGCAGGAGAATAACCGTAAACTGGAAGAGATGAATCAGCGGCTGGAAAAGTACGGAGAAAATATGGAGTCATACGTGCGCAGCCACGAAATTCTGGAAGCGAAAATGCGTATTCATAATGAAATGGGACAGGCTTTGCTGGCTACCCGGTCCTGTCTGCTGCAGGGCTTTGCTCCGCTGCAGGAGAAGGATATTCTGAAGCACTGGCAGTATGTGATTGCATTATTAAAAAAGAAATCAGAGCCGGAGGATACGGGAAGGGCATGGAATTCATTCATTCAGGCAGCCGGTTCTGCCGGCGTGCGGATCCTTCTGGAAGGAGAGATTCCAAAGGAGAAAGCGACAGTAACGCTGCTTGTTGCTGCAGCGGCGGAAGCTCTGACGAATGCAGTGCGGCACGGAGAGGCAACTGAGCTTTCCATGAAGCTGCGCAGAGAGGAAAGGGCCATACGTGTTACGTTTACGAATAACGGGCGAAATCCGGAAGGTAAGGTGACAGAAGGAGGAGGCCTGGAATCCCTGCGCCTTCGTCTGGAAGAGGCAGGAGGAAGTTTGCGGATCGAAACAGAACCGGGATTTGCACTGATTGCAGTTTTGCCCGTCTGGAGGAAAGAAAATGACGACGAAAGTTTTGATTGTGGAAGATGATCCCATGGCAAGAACACTGTTTGAAATCTATCTGAAAAACAGTGAGAGATACCGGATGACTGCAGCAATAGAAAGCGCATCGATGGCAGAGCTGTACTGCCTGACGGGACAGGTGGACCTCATTATTATGGATGTATGTACGGCACTGAATGGAAGCGGTCTGGAAGCAGCAGCGAAAATTAAGAAAAACTATCCCCAAATAAAGATCATTATCGTTACAAGCCAGCCGGAATGCAGTTTTATCAATCGTGCAAGAGAAGCGGGTGTGGACAGTTTCTGGTATAAGGCGCCCTCTGAAAAAGAGATTCTTTCTGTTATGGACCGCACGATGGATGGAGAATCCGTTTATCCCGATTCTTCTCCGCAGCTGAAAATAGGTACTGCATGGAGTACGGAATTTACGGAATGTGAGCTGAAAATCCTGCGGGAACTGACGGAAGGAGATACCGATGAGGAGATTGCGGAGAAGCTTCATCTGTCTGCATGGACAGTTCGTAAATACGTAAAAATCATGCTGGAAAAAACAAATTTTAAATCCCGGACGCAGATGGCTGTTGCTGCCCGGGAAAGTGGACTCGTTATTAAAGGATATTGAAACAGATGTATGACATCCGGCACGCAAAGGGGCCGTTGCAGAATAAGCAGAAAGGGATTTCCCGGAACTGTTTTGCAACGGCTCCTTTGTCTGCTGCAGAATCTTTTCAGAGATTCCTGAATCCGGTGTTCGTTATTGTACTAATTTTAGGATAGGAACAGGCTCTGAAAATTTATACAATAAAAACAAGCATATAGAAACAGGAGGTGGAATTTTTGCGGATCGGTGTCATCAGTACACAGAATGGATTGCTGTCCGGCGCTCTCATGAAGTATCTGGAAGAACGGGGAGAGATACTGCCACAGAGAATTCTCACTGCGGATCAGGACGAACCGTACAATACGTGTCGTTCGTTGCATGCGGACATTCTTCTGATGGAAGTAACAAGAGTGCCGCATTATACCCTGGAGGATAGAATGAAAACAATTAAACTGATACGGCGCGATATACCACGGTGCAAAATAGCTTTGCTGTGCGATGAAAATGCAGATCAGGAGCTGGCAGAGCAGGTCAAGGATGCCAAAAAAAACGGTACAATTGACGGCTTCTTTTATTCATCGGTTTCAGGAGAATATCTTGCAGCCGCTCTCGACAGCATGTAAACGGAAAATGAATTGTTGAAGATATCGTAAGACACGATATCTGACCGGAGGAGGAAGGAATATGGGCTTATTTGGAAAGTTATTTGATAAAAAAGAATGTGATATCTGCGGCGGAGAGATCGGGTTACTGGGAAACCGCAAGCTGGATGACGGAAATCTCTGTAAGGAATGCGCAAAAAAGCTTTCCCCGTGGTTTGAGGAGCGCCGCCACAGTACGGTGGAAAATATCAGAAAGCAGCTTGCCTACCGGGAAGCCAACAAAGAAAAGGTTCAGTCATTTCAGGTGACGAGAGAATTTGCAGGAGATATCTATCACGTATTTATTGATGATACAAGAGGACAGTTTACGGTGGCAACACGGCTGAGTGTTGATAACAACCCTGACATCGTAGATCTGTCTCAGGTGACCAGCTGCAAACTGGACATCGAGGAGACCTGTACAGAAGAACAGTACTGTGATGCTGATGGAAATATGAAGGATTACGATCCGCCGAGATACAGCTATTCTTATGATTATTCGATCAAGCTGGGAATTAATTCTCCGTGGTTTGATGACATGGATTTCAGGCTGAATACTTCTTCTGTGGAGGATCATGAACGAATGAAGATTATGGAGATGGAAAATCTCGGAAATCAGATCGTTGCTGCCCTTACAGGCAATTTCAATGGAGTGCAGGGCGGCAACATGTACGGTCAGCCAAACAACATGTACGGTCAGCAAAATAACATGTATAACCAGAGGATGATGGGAATCCGCTGTGATAAATGCGGCTGGGTACCGGATGATCCGAACTGCATGCCGAAATTCTGTCCGGAATGCGGCGACCCCATTGACGGAAATGACAGAGGATGACAGTTGCCTGTGCCTGGAGATGGGAACAGGAAGGAGATGAAAGGCGATGTCTGATATACTTGAATATAAATGTCCTGCCTGTGGCGGGGCGATGGAATTTGACAGTAAGTCACAGAAAATGAAATGTCCTTACTGTGATACGGAAATGAGCGTAGAAGATTATCAGAAGACCATGCAGGATCAGCTGGATGATGAAACGGCCCATGACGCAGCTTCTGTTTCCGGAGGAACAGACGGTGATGGACCGGAAGAGTCTGCAGCCTGGGAGGGCGGCAGCAGCGGTAAATGGACGGCAGGCGAAACAGACAGTATGCGGATATATTCCTGTAAATCCTGTGGCGGCGAAATTGTTGCGGAAGAGACAACCGGTGCATCTGCGTGTCCGTTCTGCGGTAACCGTGTGGTGATGAAGGGACAGTTTTCCGGTGATCTGAGGCCGGATTATATTATTCCGTTCAAGCTGGATAAAAAGGCGGCAAAGGCAGCTTACCATAACCATCTGAAAGGAAAACCGTTCCTTCCGAAAATCTTCCGGAAAGAAAACCATATTGATGAGATCAGAGGGATTTACGTGCCGTTCTGGGTGTTTGATGCAGAAGTGGATGCAGATATTACGTACAATGCAGAGAAAACACGTACGTGGGAAGAGCGCGGCCTGGAATATACCGAACATAAATACTATGAATTGCAGCGGAAGGGCAGTATCTGTTTCGGGAAGGTCCCCACAGACTGTTCCAAAAAAATGGACGATACGCTGATGGAGTCCATAGAGCCTTATCAGTTCTCGGATGCAGTGCCCTTTGATCCGGCGTATCTTGCAGGCTATGCTGCAGACCGATATGACGTAGAGACAGAAAAATGCATCGGTCGGGCCGCAAACAGGGCAAAAACAAGTGCCGAATTCGCTTTCAGGGAAACCGTTGACGGATATCAGGCGGTGTCTCTTGCCAGGCATAAGATTCAGGTGAGGAAAGCGAGATACTGGTATACGTTATATCCGGTATGGATACTGAACACGACATGGAATAAGAAGAAATTTACATTTGCCATGAATGGGCAGACCGGGAAAATGGTAGGTGACCTTCCGAGCGACCAGAAGGAATTCTGGAAATACGTGGTGACACGCGGACTTTGCATCAGTGTACTGCTGTATGCTCTGCAGTGGATCCTGGTGCTGGTATAGGAGGGAGACTGCGATGAAAAAGAGAAAAATATCTGTTTTTATTTCTGCTTTGCTGTTCCTGTTTACTGTACTGGTACCTTCTGCAGAGGAAGCACAAAGGCAGCAGCGCCTCGTGGATACTGCGGATCTTCTGACGGAGCAGGAAGAGGCTGATCTTCTGAAAAAGCTGGATGAGATCAGCGAACGGCAGAACTGTGATGTGGCAGTGGTGACCGTAGACAGCCTGGAAGGAAAAACTTCCCAGGAATACGCGGATGATTATTATGATTATAACGGATACGGTATGGGCAGTGATTACGACGGGATTCTGCTTCTGATCAGCATGGAGGAAAGGGACTGGGCGATCAGTACGTCCGGATACGGGATTACGGCATTTACAGATGCAGGACTGAGTTACCTCTCTGAAAAAATTCTTCCGCAGCTTGGCGAGGGGAAATATAACGGTGCTTTTACAAAGTTTACTGATCTCTGCGATGATTTTATTACAGAGGCGAAGAACGGAGAGCCCTATAATGCAAACCATCTTCCCAAAGAACCGGTGGATAATTTCTGGATTCTGGCGGATCTGGTGATCGGCCTTGGTCTTGGCTACGTGATTGCGTTTAGGAAAAAGGGAAAACTGATCTCGGTAAGAAGAAAAGTGACAGCAGAAGACTATACCGTTCCGGGCAGTTTTGTCCTCAATGTAAATACAGATCGGTTTGTCCGGCGTTTTGTGACCTCAAAGAGTATTGTGTCATCAGAGAAAAAGAATTCCGGTTCCGGCAGTAACAAAGGAGGAAGCACCACCCACACCAGTTCTTCCGGAAGGACACACGGAGGCACAAGCGGAAAATTCTGAACCAGGAATCTTACTCTTTTAAATAAAAGTAGAAGGAGAGCGATTATGAAGAGAAAATTATGTCTGTTGGCCGCAGCGCTTGCTTTTGCGCTGGGCATGCCGGTTATGGCAGAAGAAGTAACCTGGAGTTATGACAGCTCCAATCAGTACCTTCGTATGGGGGGTGAACCGAGCGGTGAGGTGACCATTCCATCTGAAGCAGATGGCTATGAAGTGAAGGCTCTCGGTTATAATATCCTGAACGATAAGTCCGGAATCACTTCTGTGATACTTCCGGATACCGTGGAAGCGCTGCAGAGTTCTTCCATAGCGTATATTGACACACTGGAATCCGTTCAGCTTTCGGAACAATTGGTGGCAATATTGTCAGGGAATTTCAGCAATTGTCCTTCGCTTACGAGTGTAACCATACCGGCTTCCGTAAAATACATTGAAGCCTCATTTTACTGGAATGACAATTTACGGGAGATCCGTTTCGAGGGGCCCTGTCCTGTTTTTACAGGAAACGACTGGACGTTCAGCGGACTGCCGGATGACTGTATCATATACGTACCGGATGATCAGCTGGATGCTTATGCAGAAGCTCTTTCCGGTACAGAGAATGCAGTGGATAAGCTGCAGCCAAGCGGACAGAATGCCATAATTTCAGAGACTGCAATGCCGGAAGAAGATTTTGCGTTTGATGCTGCTTCCGGTACCATTACGCAGTATCTTGGAAATTCTGCCTGTATGGAAATTCCGGAAACCATCGGAGGCGTACCCGTAAAATCCATCGGCGATAATGCATTTGCACGCTGCTATTATCTTTATTACCTGACCATACCGGAAGGCGTGGAGACTGTTGGAAACGGAGCATTTGCCCATGACAGCAATATCGGTTATATCAGCCTTCCGTCCACACTGTGCACCGTCGGGGAAGAAGCATTCTTTAATACGCAGGCCCGGTGCATCAGCTGGAGTGAAGGGCTGGAGGAGATCGGTGCACGTGCTTTTTCCTATGAACGTGATAGTGTACTGGAGCTGCCTTCTACGGTGAGGAGCATAGGAGAAAGCGCTTTTGAAGGTTCCGGTATCAGCGAGCTGTATCTGAGTAATAATGTGAAAAGCATCGGAAGCCGTGCCTTTGCAGATTCTGCCATTACCTATATGGCATTTGATTTTTATGAAATGATTGATCTTGCAGAGGATGCATTTTCCGGCTGTCCCGTTGCAGATCTGGATCTTCCCTGGGACAGCAGCTTTGAAAACAAAAATGCATATGTGCAGATATTAGCAGGGCAGTGCCCGGACTGTACTGTGTGGATCAATAACCCTCCGGCCGAGGTGGCACAGTATCCTGAGAATATAACTGAAGTTACCACCATCACTGACGGCGTATGGACCGTTTACAATGGGGATGCTGCGGATCTGACTGTCTGGACAGCCTACGATGGGATTCCTGTAACAACACTTGGTGACGGGATATTTAAAGGAAACCAGTCCATACGTAGCTTTTATCCTCACCATTGCGAATGGTTTACAACCATAGGTAATGAAGCTTTTGCAGACAGTTCTGTGGAATATGTGGAACTCTTCGGCTCCATTACAACCATTGGTGACGGGGCATTCCGCAACTGCGTCAATATAAAAGAACTGACGATACCTGCTTCCGTTACGTCCATAGGAGCCGGAGCTTTTGAGGGATGTACAAATCTTGAAAAAGTAACGATCCTCTGCGACGCGGCGCTGGTGGGAGAAGGTGCATTCGCAGGCTGTGCCAGTTTAACCGATGTGTATATTGAAAAAGGCGATATCCCTGCGGACTGTTTCGCAGACAGCGGCCTTGTAACAGTATCCATTGGTGAGGGAGTCACATCGGTGGGCGACAGAGCATTTGCAAATACACAGATTGCAGAGATGAATTTGTACAACCTCACAGGAATCGGCGCT
The DNA here is from genome assembly GCA_034093895.1 of Candidatus Choladocola sp. Classification (GTDB taxonomy): domain Bacteria; phylum Bacillota; class Clostridia; order Lachnospirales; family Lachnospiraceae; genus Choladousia. Next base: position 21,356 of record JAXEBU010000086.1, read on the forward strand.
TCCGCTTTTGAAAATACACTGCTGACCGAAGCGACCTTCAGTGACAGTCTTACCGCTATAGGAGATAATGCCTTTGCAGGCACCGGAATCACAAGAATTGTTATTCCTGCACAGCTGGAAGTAAATACGGCATCCTTTGCCGGAATTCAGACGGAAGAAATCCGCATGAGTGATGCAGCAACGGATGAACAGCTTGCAGCATGGAATGAGGCATTTGAAACTCCGTGGTATAATCCGCTGATCAGGGAAAGCGAAGAGAGCAGCTTTGTTAAAATGCCTTATGTACCAACACCAGAAGAATACTTTGAAATTGATGAATCCACCGGTACAATTACAGAGTACACCGGTACAGATGTGGACGTAGTGATCCCGCGTTCCATCGGCGGTGTGGAAGTGAAATCCATCGGTTACGGTGCTTTTGCATGTGCGGAAGATTATACAGATATTGAGATGGATACGAACCAGGAGGACTGGCTGCATCTGCGTTCCCTGGTGATTCCGGAAACGGTGACAAGCATTTCAGACAGTGCGTTTAATTACTGCCAGCAGCTGGAAACAGTGATCTGCTACGGTCCGCTTGAGACAACCGGAAAAGGAACCTTCCATTATTGCCGTTCACTGAAAAATGTAGTATTCGTAAACGGAGTAAAGGTACTGGACAATTACCTGTTCGAATTCTGCCGGTCACTGACGAATGTCTGGTATAAAGGTACTCTTGACATGATCGGAGAGGACTGCTTCAGAGACAGCGGATTGGAAACCTTCGTAATTGATGCAAAACAGGTCGGAAATGTTGCTTTCAGAGAATGTACTTCCTTAAAGGAAATTCATGTGCGCGGCGGAGTAGAATCCGTTGTAAAGAGCGCTTTTCAGGGATGCACATCCCTGGCTGACATCTGCTTTGAATTCTGCGACCCGGGAGTATTTGATGACGGTGATGCTTTTACCGGAGAATGTGCACCCGGTGCAATGATGCGGATTCCGTCTGCTGCAACAGATGACGAGGCAGCCCGGTTCTTTGATATCTGGAAGAAGGGAAACCTGGGGCCGATTGAAGATGAGAGTCATATCGTACGCGAGGACTGCACGATAGCTGATCCGGAAAAACCGGATGTGAAAGAATTAATGGCAGTTTATAACGTGACTTATGACAACAGTATGGAAGAATCCGGGAATCCGGCGGAACCCTCAACCGGTACGGAAGCTGCGCCGGCAGAAAACGCCCCGGAACCGGCTACGGAAGCTGCACCGGCAGGAAATGCCCCGGAACCGGCTGCGGAAGCCGCACCGGCAGAAAACGTCCCGGAACCGGCTACGGAAGCTGCACCGGCAGAAATTGCTGCCGGTATGGACAGTTATCTGGAACGTAAATTCATCTGCAAAACAGCAGATGTGAGCGGATATACTATAGATGCTTCCGCACTGGGAGCAGAATACTCCATCCTTTTCCACTCTGACGGTTCGACACAGTTCGTTCTGGCAGGCACTGCGGTACCGGGTCTTACCTGGACCCTGGAAAAGGTACAGACAGAAAACGGAGAGGCAGACGCATTTGTGATTATATACTTTGATGGAACACCACTGAACTATGTGATCACAGACGCAGGATTTGACCTGAATTTTTTCGATTCCATGCTGATGCATTTCGAACCGGAAGCATAATACTCATATAGAAGAAGGGGCCGTTGCAGAACAGTTCTCAGGAATATACCGGAAATTCCTTTGCACTTATTCTGCAGCGGTCCCTTTTCTTAAAAACACAGCAGTGAAGATGAATAATTTAAAAATCAGTCTGATCAAAGTCTGAAAGTATCATAAACTAATCAGCATATAATCTCGTACTTCCTGCCGGCTGATCGGCAGAATTGCGAGAATTTAAGAGGGCTCAATAACTAAGTCAATCTATCAGACAGAATTACTTTACTTTAAAATCGACAGTCGTACAGTTACAAATATCTTTAATGCCGGTGGCATTCTTGAATAAATATCGTTTGTGAAATGCAATCTTATGGATAAAAACACCTATTGACATAGCCGTACGGCATATTTTATAATATATATAACATAAAAAAGTCGTACGGCATAATTTTGATAAGTGTCTTAAATTTTTGCCGTACGGCATATATGAGAGGGATTATGAAGATTACGGATTCGAAGACACTGGGACAGGCCATCAGGATGCGAAGAAAAGAGTTACATTATACCCAGGCGTATTTATCAGAATTCACAGGACTTTCCGTGACATTTATATCAGATCTTGAACGGGGCAAACCAACTGCAGAGATTGAAAAAACCATCCGACTGATAAACATTTTAGGAATGGATCTGTTTGTTGAAAGACGAGGATAGTGTAGTGAGAAGATTAGCGGTTTATATCGAAATAAATGGCATAAATAAATACGCAGGAGAGATTAAGGGAACAGATTCCAATGATGCCTGTTTTACCTGTGATTCGGTCTCATTCATCTGATCCAATGGTAGATTCACTGAAATTATGGGATATCTGTGTATTTAATTATCTGATAGGAAATACGGATAATCACATAAAAAATCTTTCGTTCATTTAGGGAGAAGATTTAAAGAGTGTTCGTTTGGCACCGGCATATGATATAGTGAGCACCATGATCTATGACAGCAGTACGGAAGACATGGCACTGGGTATTGACGGTATTTACAATATTCAGGAAATAGACAGAACGTCCTTCGAAAATGAGGCATCTTCAGTTGGTCTTGGCCCGAAAATGGCTATGAAAAGATTTGATCACTTAGTGGACAATTTTGCAGATGCACTCAATCAGGCAAAAGAAGAACTGTTACGACAGGGCTTTTACCAGACCGAAGAAATCAGTGAAATGATTATGAAAAAAGGTGGCATTAACCATTTCTAATTTCCCATACAATTTCTTCAATATGTAGATTCTTTCATAACAGTCACACCTTTACTTAAACCGACACAGCTTGTGTCAGTTTAAGTTAAAGTGTAACTGCCGTTATAAAAAAACAGCCTGAAAACAGCTGTTTTTATCATTTTACGGTTACAACAACGCTTAAATAATTTAAGTGATAGTTGTAACTGTGCAGTCGATTTAAGTAAAAGTGTAACTATGCAGTCGATATTAAAGTAAAGAGTAACTGCTAGTCCGCTGACGGAATTATTCCAGCGAATTGTTAATATTAAACAAAAGTGTAACTCTTTCTGCCATTTTTACTGAGAACAGTCTTGATTCTGAAAAAGCATGGCTGTTCTATTATGGAAAGCAGCCAGATGATTTCAAAAAAAGAAAGAATACCTTTTCCAGATGCTGCATATCTGTTTTATTCCTCGTATACCTACCGTGTGTTGCAGGATACAGAAAATGGGTTCTGGGCAGAATCAGCAGAATATATCGTAGACCAATATTACGAAGAAAAAGAAAAAACAAAATGTTCTTAGCAGTATTTAACAAGCCGTCCATATGGGCGGCCTGTTCAGACTGTAGACAAAGTTCCGGCAAAAGCGTCCAGTTATTGACAATTGTGCATCTTCAGTGTAGATTTCATAGATAGAGTATCACTATACATATAAAACGTTTCATTGAAGGCGGCTGTGCAGGAGAATACCTGCCAATAGAAAGAAAATTTGGAGGGAACTATTCGCCATAAAATCGTCTTAAGGTAAACCGACAGATAAACAAGAGACACTATAGGAGCAGCGGAGAATTTTCCTTCCGCTGTTTTCTGTTGTAAACTACATGTCAGTTGAGCTGTCTGTTTCTGTTTTATGATATGCTTCATCAAGAATTTCAGACAGAGTTTTTCCCAATAGCTGTTCTTCCGTTTGATTATCATAAGCTTCGTTTATAAGATAAATGAGAGTTAACCTGTCATTCTCCCGCAATGTTTTTTCCAGCTTATCGTATGGGAATCTCTGATATACTATACCTGGAATTGCGTCAGGCTTATAAAGGTTTTTATAAGAATTAGTTTCAGAAAATAAGGTATCTCCATATGATTTATAAAACATCAGCATACACATTCTCTCAAATGGCAGTCCATTTGCATTAAATCGTCTGATTTCATTATTGTAACCGGAGAAATCTACTCGATACGAATCGTAAAAATATAGAACCCCCAGGTCGGTTATCAAATCATATACTGGTTGGAAGTGTTCTCTTAGGTTCATACTTACTTCGCTATCCGAAATGTTACTCCACCAGGTGTAAATGTCAGCAATCTTGACTGGCGAAGATTGCAGGATTTTTTTTAGCTGCACGACCTTCTTCCTTAGTGCTTCATGGTAACATCCATTTTTATATTCAAAAGAGTCTATCCAGGCATCTAACGCTTCATGACTTTTACACAGATATATACTATTTGAAGGAAAAAACTCTTTGCGGATCTTTTCCGGATTATCTGTCATTATGGGAAAAACTTCCTCTTTCTTGTCTTCAAAAAGTAATTCTAAATAAGAACTTAGTTCTTTTTTCCCGTCTTCATAACCAAAAAAAGCAAGCATAGATATTTCTTTCGTCATAGAAATACTGGCAATATAATAACAGGTTTTCGTCCGGTACATAAATTCGTTCAGATACAAACCGGAAACATAATTTCCCCTTGGAAAGAAATGCCGGTTCAGATCCTTCACATAGGATAGAACAATCTTTGATATCATTTTTCGGCTTACCGGAATTCTATGGCTGAATGCAGAGTAAGATAAATGCTGATTTTGCAGAATTTGCTGTACAATATACTTATCGAATGCATGGGTATGGGTCAGGTCACGCGGAAGCATTCCTGCAGTAAATGATTTTACACAGGTAGGGCAATAGTAGCGCTGGCTCGTAAGAGATATGGCGTATATTTGCTCTTCACCAGAAACAGGTGACTGCCGATAATCAAGAATTTCCCGGACTTTGGAGTCTTTTTTGTTTATTTTTCCCCCGCATTTGGGGCAGTTCGTGTATTCAGCAGTATTTATTGCTGAAATAGAATAAATCTTTGATTTTTCATCTTTCAGGCGTTCCGTAGATTCATCAAAGATGATCTCGATGTTTTCTAGTAAGCTTTTCTTTTGTTCATATACCATGGATCGATTCCTCATAACGTGTTTAAATAATCCATTATCAGACATCATTTTATATCAAGTCTACAAAATACGCAAGTAAAGTCTACAAAATATACCAAGGGAACAAAACGTAAAGATGACATGAGAAATAATGATACATTATAATATAGGCGTAGATAAAATTACACATAAATACAGGAAGGAGAAGAAAGATGGTTCCCAATGAGAAAGCATGTTGTCTTAATTATGAAATCACACATAATAAACTGATTCATGCGATCAAGGAGATAAAGTGTGAAGGCGGAACGATGTCTGTGAGGGAAGTATCAAAACGTGTAGGTGTCAGCGTGTCAACTGCATACAAGCACCAATGCCAGGAACTGATCCGGCAG
>JAXEBU010000087.1:0-2191 GCA_034093895.1 Candidatus Choladocola sp.
GGATAAGAAAAGAAAGAACGAGGTATGATTATGAGAATGATGAAAAACAACAAAAATGAAACAATTATGGTGATTGGAATTGATCACGGTTATGGAAACATGAAAACCGCAACCAGCTGCTTTACGTCGGGTGTAGTCAGATATGAGAAGGAGCCTATCTTTCAGAATAACCTTATTGTTTATAATGGCATGTATTACCAGATTGGTGAGGAACACAAAGAGTTTTGTGCAGAGAAAACACAGGATCTGGACTATTATGTGCTGACGTTGGCTGCGGTTGCCAGAGAATTAGACGGAAAGGGAATGAATCAGGCGAAGGTGCATCTTGCGGCAGGACTTCCACTGACCTGGGTGGCTACACAGAAAGAAGATTTTCAGAAGTATCTTCTCCAGAATGACAGCGTGGAATTTACCTTCCGCAATAAAGAGTATCATGTAGAATTTGTGGGTGCAGACATTTATCCACAGGGATTTGCAGCAGCTTTTTACCGTTTACAGGATTTTAAAGGAATCAATATGCTGGCGGATATTGGGAATGGAACCATGAACATTATGTATATCAATAATTCTCGTCCGGTAGAGAAGAAATGTTTTACAGAGAAATACGGAACACATCAGTGTGTGCTTGCTGTCAGGGAATCATTGCTGAAGGAACTAGGAACAGTGGTGGATGATCTGGTGATTGAGCAGGTGATCCGTACCGGGACAGCAGACATTGGTGAAAAATATCTGGCAGTTATTTGCAAAGCTGCCGGAGATTATACGAAAGAAATTTTCCATAAGCTAAGAGAACGGGAATACAATCCGGAACTGATGCGTCTGTATGTAGTTGGTGGTGGAGGTTGTATGATTCAGAACTTCGGAGAATATGACAAGAGCAGGGTAACGATTGTGCGGGACATCTGTGCCACAGCGAAAGGGTATGAAGCAATGACGGTGAGAAAAATCCAGAAAAACGGAGGAATGCTTGTATGAGAAAAGAAAGGAATATCATCAATACAAATATCCGTTTGAACCTTTGTGATGAACAGGACAGACAGGCATGGGAATATTTGCAGACGATGGATAGGGAGAAATATAAATCATACACAAGAGCTGTTGTAGTGGCTTTGAATGACTATTTTTCCAGAGAGTACAGGAATGAAGCAGATCCGTATCTGGAAACCAGAGAAAAGGAAGATGCGTTTCTGGAAAGGGTGGAAACAGCTATCCGGGATGGAGTAAAGGAATCCGTCCCGATGGCTATGGCGAAGAATCTTCTGGAAATGCTTACACCGTTTTTGAAGGAGTCAGTTGGAGAAAACAGTGTGCCGGATAGGGTACTGGCACTGGAGAAATCCGATCATGGGGTCGCAGAAAATACGCTGGACTGGGAGCAGGAGGATGATTTGGATGCGGCATTGGATTTTGCAGACAGCTTTTAGCAGATTACAAAATGGCAGTAAAAGGAAAACAGACTGACAGTACGAAGTAGTTTTGTGAAAACAAAATAGAAGAAAAAAAATAATGGCAGTGATAGCATTTCTGCTGATGAGAATCGGGGAAATGTTTATGACTGTTATTTTTATGTCTTTCAGCAGAATAAGGAAGTGACCTAGGCGAAAAAAGCAGAAATAGCAAGGAACTATAACAGAAATGCGTTGGTGGATGGGAGAAGTTTTATGAGCATGGAAAAGAGAAAAGACAGAGTGCCGGATACGGCACATAATTGTCCGATACTTCGCATCGGAGTGGTGCATAATCAGCCCGCTTCGGGAAGAGAAAATCTGTGGAAAGGGGAGCTTTTCTATTTCCTCTACAGTCTGCTTCTGCACCACAAAACCACTGTCATCTCGATCAAAATTTGGTATCGCATGGAGGAGAAAACTGATTAGCAGGGGCTGGCTAAGTGGTGGAGAGATGACAGGCAAGTTTCGCAAAGTGGCAAGCCACTCTGCACCGGAGCCAGCCTTTGGGCTGTTCCTAAACTTGCCAGAGGGCTCCGCCCCTTGGAGCCCCGGCACGTCAATAACGTAAGTATTACAGAGAAATGTCCGCTGGACATTCCACAGGAACACTTACTGATTGACTAGGACTTGTCTCCGTTGCCACTCCGGTCGGCGCAAAGCTGACGTCCACTGGACGTCATGCGCCCTGCACCTGCCAAAGGGGCATTTGTCTCCGCTCCGCTTCGGTCGGTGCTAAACGGACA
>JAXEBU010000088.1:0-37781 GCA_034093895.1 Candidatus Choladocola sp.
TCCGATCTCATCGGATAACTTTACTGCTTCATCTTTAAATGATTTGTCGTATTGCATTATCTCACCTTCCTGTTATCTATACATTTATATTATCATAGATTTGGTGAGTTTTACGACTCTACTTAAATGATACCACTCCACTTTTACATTTATACAATTAAGCAGAATAAATGTATAAATTATTATTAAGTTTATAATTTTTTTGTTTTTTATCATCCTCATTCACACCATATGCCTATAATCTTATATTTTTCTTTTGCAAAGTATTAAAATCAATTCATACAATTCTCTCTGTCAGGTAAAACCGACCCTTGTATATTCTATGAGTTGCCCGACAAATGAGCCTGCCGTCGATTTTTCCGCGCTGTGCGCTCTCAAAATCAACGAAAGCATATTGACGAAATTATGTTGAAAACAACAGGCTGCATTTCCTCAGTGACTGCTTGAAAGGCAAACATATAAGGTATATCGTCATCACTGACAAAATAAAGCACTTCTCCTCCATACTCCGCATCATTCCACAGGACAGCTTTTATCCCATTCATCTGAATATATTGAATATGCTCATTAATATATAATTCATTCAGATTCTCTTCATCTTCCTGAAAAAGCACAGAAAAGAACTCTTCATAATCTAATATATGCCCATATTCCTCCACTATTTCTTTTCTAAAATGATCTCCTCCCAATACTGACAATGTAGTATTTCTTCCAAATGAAGCTCCAAAAAGAAGTTCGCCATTTGACTCTTTATATTCTTCTATGTCCTCCGTTGTCCACTCCAGCGGTAAAAACAGCTGGATGTGTGTATCTGCATCAACCCACTGCCCTTCATACATCTGTTCATCAAAAACTGCCTCTTGATAATCCATATCAGAAAACTCATAACCCACATTAATCTCTTCTGCATATACTCCTGCAGCCATAATGCATAACATTCCAATTACTCCTGCAATTGTCTGTATAATCTTCTTCATCCTCTTTTTCTCCTGCTGTTGTCACTATTACAATATTTGAGTACATAGTCATAAACACATAGAAGCGTACAATCATCTGCAGCGATATAGTAAAGTGTATATTCGCAATCTGGTTCTCATTTTAACAGATGGTTCTTGTACCTCGCCTGAAAGAAATATTATCTATTTCCCCTTCCAGTTCCAAACAAAGAAGAACCCCCCGTCATTATCAATCCGTTACTCATTACCCAAAAACATATGATATGTATTCCATGTTATCACTTGGTGACATTCCATACGTATTAATAGTTAGCATCAGGGAAATTAGTCCCCTAGCTGCCAACACAGGCTAATAAAATCGCCACAATACAATCAACTAAGATTCAGTTAATGCTCTTTTTATCATAAGTTCATGTATTCCCATAATGTATATTCCAAAATCTACTTCGTCCGAGCACTCTTTACTCTACTCCATGAGGAATAAAATTTTATACCAGATACTGTTCTGTACGTACGAATCCTGACATAGTATTTCATCTTTTTAGAACAATTTTTTATTACAAGCTTTGTTTTTCCAGCGGAAATATTTTTTGTTTTTGCACCACTGAAACTTGATTTTTTACCGTACTGAATTTGATATCCCGATATACCGCTCACTTTTTTCCATGCAATTTTCAGTTGTTTGGATCCAGGGCTTGACAAAGAGGAAATAGAGGACGCTTTTGGTCTTATTGTTATCGTTATATATTTTACAGCCTCTTTATACGTGCTGGTAGCGGATGCACTGATCTTAATTACTGCTTTACCTACACCTCTGATCCGAACTTTTCCAGTTCTATCAATTGATACAACAGACGTATTTCCAGAGGAATAACTCAAATTCCCGTTACCCTGAGATAATTTTGCTCCAATATAAAAGTCACCTTGTCCAATAGTTTTTACCTTATTAGCAGCCGTGATTTTCTGCTCGCCTTTTTGCTGTACAACATAAGAGGTCTGAATCGTATATCTGGATCGCAAAGATGAAAATGTAGAATCCACACCAATATAATACACTCCAGCATTCAGCCTTTGAGTACAGGTTACTGGATTTCCATATTTAACGGAAAATCCAATATATCCCATATTTTGTCCAGATGAATTATATAAGCTGACATACACATTTCCGTTTTCAGACAGTGTATTAGTTGTAAATTTTACTGTTTGGTATGATGGAACAGTGATTTTATAATAGTGTTTTGTCGTCTCCGAAACACTGAAAATCTGATTTCCAATCGTTAACGGCTGCGCATTCATCAAATACTTATTATTAAACGACGCTATTTTAGTATATGTATCCTGTTGTTTTACTAACTTTAAGGAGATAGAATAGCTGTACATATTATAAGAACTATTATAAACTTCCATATAATATGTTCCTGCATTCAACGCCAGATAACGTTTACCGCTCTGATATCCCCAATTGTACGAATCCTGCGTAGAAATCATTGTCGCTTCTGTACTGTCAACTCTTACACCAGAAGCATCTCTAAAATATGTACAAAGATGCTGATCATGACCACCAGTTCTCATCTCATAGTGTATTACGCTGTTCTGAGGTAATGTAAACTTGTAATATACTTTTCCCCCCTGCATGCTTCCAGTTACTGTACTTCCTATATTAATCCATGTTGCTGTTGAAAGGTTTGATCCGGCATGTACTTCATTACGAAAGAATAAAATTGAGATTAAAAACATAATCAGAGTTACACTAATTTTCATTTTTCTATTTGCCAAACCTATCATTCTGTTATCCTCCTTTTATTTAACTTAATTTTATAACCCGTATGTAATGAGCCAAATATTTATTTTTTCGGCAGGCATCCTGCAGCAGAATCAATCATTATATTCAAGTTGAACGTACGTGAGACTTGGCGCGCGATTCTGGTCAGCTTAAATTGACATCTTTCTTCTCAGAGTCACTTCACATATTTTGCTCTGTTTTTTTTGTTATTCGTTACCCAGCACTTCTTCTGTCTGCAATTTTTTATAACCGATTGATATTTTTTTGCACTTACTCTTTTTCCATTCACTTTACAGGTTGTTTTATTCTCTATCCAGTTCCATTCGTACTCTGCGTAACACTGTAGTTTTCCGTTTTTAATCACGTATGTATACTGCTTGTTTCCGGATCCCCAACTAAGATATATGTGCAAATGATTCTTTGTGCAGGAATACACAGATGGCCATCCAGTTCCTGTAGAACAGATCATCTCTACACTTGCTGATTTGCCCTTCGTATTCTTTACTCTCGTCACCTTTCCGTTTTTATATGTAAATACATATAACTTCTGATTCTTCATACCATATGAATGGATACCGATCAGTTCCGGTACTCCGTTTTTATCCATATCCAGAATCAGAAAATCACTCAGTGTAGTCGCTTTTTCAGAATTTGCAGTGTACCAGTATGTTGTTCTTTTCGGAACATAGTGAGATTCATTTTTTGCCAGATACGTTTTATATGCCTGACAAGCCTTTTTCCATTTCGCTGACGCAGCCTGTACAGGCATCACACCAGCAAATACCATCATAAGCACAGCAACCATCAAAATCCATTTTTTCTTTTTCATAGCCTTTTCTTCCTTTCTAAAACAGCAGTTCTGCTGAAAAATACGGCAGAACTCTAAAAATCAATACTTGCGTCCTTTCCTATTAATGCATATGACTTATCCAAAGAATATGTTGCCTATTTTAAATAGCGGCTCCTGTTTGTTTTATTATTTCTTACAAACTCTCCTTTTGAAATATGCTTACACTTTTTAATCTGTTTATTAAAACTACTTTTTGACACTTTTTTCCCGTTAACTGTATATCTGTATTTTTTGATAAAATTGTCTACATCTCTTTCCATATACAGTTTCAATTTTCCGCCGGACATCCTGTACACATATTCGTGATATCCCGAAAAACCGCTCCACTTGACATGGATATGTCTTCTGTTACAAATCCATGTAGAATAACCTCCATTTGCCCAGGAGCACTCCGATATATCAACATATTTGCCTTTTGTATTCTTTACTCTGGTTACTTTTCCGTTTTTATATGAAAATACATATACACTAGAATCTCGAAATCCCCAGCAATGCAAAGTAATTAATTCCGGAACACCGTTGCCATCAAGATCTGAAATCATAAAGCATGAAGTTTTTCTGTAACTCTCATTATTTCTATACTGAGTATTAGTATTTGCTACAAATCTTGATTCATTTTTTGCCAGATACGTTTTATATGCCTGACATGCCTTTTTCCATTTCGCTGACGCAGCCTGTACAGGCATCACACCAGCGAATACCATCATAAACACAGCAACCATCAAAATCCACTTTTTATTTTTCATAGCCTTTTCTCCCTTCTCATAAAAACTGGTTCTTTCTCATAATATTGTACACCAAAAAAGGTACAGTCTTATGCATTTTGCATAATCTGCACCTTTTTGCGACATTTTCTGTTTTTGATTTCACAATATTTTCATAATCATGAATTATAATAATCGATTATTGTTTCTTCGGTGCCTCCATAACCGGAGGCAGCTTGACATCCTGCTCTGTCTGCTCCTCCGGCACCGGAAGACTGATCCGCACGATAAACAGATTCTTCTTTCCGTTAATTTCCACTTTGTTCGTTCCGTTATACTTTTTCACCAGGTAATCAATAATTTTCATGCCGATTCCGTGTTCTTCTTTTTCTTCTTTGTACGTCTCAAATTTGATTTCCTCATCCGGTGCGACATAATTCTGTACCATAATCTGCATCTGGCCGCTCTGCCTGTCCATTTTCAGAAGGATTCCTTTTCTGTCATCTGCACTGACACGGTCGCTGGCTTCCACTGCATTGTCCAGAAGATTATAAAGCAGACCGACCATATCGATATCAGACAGAACAGCGTAATCTTCATTTGCCAGCTCCAGTTGCAGAGGAATGCCTTTTTCCGAACACTGCTGTTTTTTTATGGAAATTACCGTGTTGATCACTTCATTCGACGTGTATTCTTCACTTTTCAGCTGACGATACTGTATCTTCAGTCCATCCATATAGTCCCGGATGTCTCCTGCCTGCTCCCGCCTCATCAATATCTCCAGTGTCTGAATATGTTTGGCCAGATCATGGCGGTAACGCCTTGTCATCTCGATACGATTCCGGATCATTGCATAAAATGATTCCATGGAGTTCATATACGCCTGAATCAGCTGGTTTTCTTTTTCCATTTCACTCATTTTTACAGCTTTCAGAATAACAAACAGTACTCCAACCAGCACTGCCGCAAAACAGGCAAAAATCCTCATAACATTCCTCCTCAGGAAAGCTGTGACAGCATCCACCTTGTAAAAGCCGCTTTTGTACTTTTTTCATAAGCTCTGCTGATCATAATTACAGCCTCGTTTTTCATGACAAAAAAACATTTATCTGCCTTTCTTACGTTCGGCAGATAGACAATATAACTGCTGTGACACCGCAGAAAATCGGTTTCCGGAAGTCGCTTAATCAAATCGCCTATTCTATCCTTAATCTCATATGTTCCCCATACTGTATTTATGGATGTAGATCTCCCATGCCGTTCAAAGTAAAAGATCTCTTCCGGAGCCAGAATCAAAGTATTACTTCCAGACGTAAATATCAGCTTTTTTTGGTTCTGTTCCATTTCATGTAGAAGTTTTCCGAATATCTTCCCTATTTTATCCGCAAACTGCTCCTTCAGTGCATAAAAAATATGCTCCGTATGGTAGACTTCTGTCGCATAGCCGAGATAATTTGTCAGAAATACAATTTTACAGCACTTCCACTTCCGGTTAATTTCCTCTGCCAGCGCAATCCCATCCTCCGACCGAAGAACAATATCGAGAAAAAGCACATCCAGAGGCACTCCCTCATAAGCCAGTAACGCTTCTCTGTCTGAAAAACAGAAGATCTCTGTTTTCAGTGATGTCTGATACGCATATTCTTCAATTGTCTCTTCTGCATAACTGCACCAGATCTCATCATCATCGCAAATTCCAATTACCATACCATCTCTCACCCAGCCGTTCTTTCCATTGTGACCGTATACCGCAGCCCATCGCTCTGTTTCTCACACAGCAGAGAACCATGCATTTTTCGGATACTCTTTCTCAGTTTTCTGTATGCAGCACCGTCTGTTCTTTCTTCTGTCGTACAGAATTCGATCAGGAACTGATTCAGGACACCGCCCATCCGCAGAAAGATTTTTTTCTCTTTCCCCGGATTCACTTCCTGAATCGCCTTTATTCCATAGTCAAACAGCGAAAACAGAATACGCACCAGCTGTTCCTCCGTAATCTCTCCACGGTCATACTCAGCAAGAGAATATCCGACGGAAATCCCCTGGCTGCGGGCGGCTTCCGCTTCACAGTACAGTACCGCATCCACCTTCCAGTCGTTACAGTATACGCCTGCCCGTATGCTGTCGTAATCCTGCTTCAGCTGATTCAGGTAGGCTGCCGTTTTTCCTTCAGACAGATTGGGATTATCCCTGATTTCCTTCATCTGTTCATCCATAAGCTGCTGACATTTTTCCATTCGACGGATCTGATTCTGCATGGATTCGTAATGGGATTCCATCAGATGCAGCTGCATATTCAGAAATGTGTTCTCTGTTCGTATTTTCTGACGCTGATACAGATACATCAGAACGAACATTCCGAGAACTGCCAGTGCATACACGAGAAAAATCATATAAAATAAAAGCATTATCGAATAGCCATCCTGCACATCACCGATACTCATCAACTGCATTGAGATGATATATACAACACAAAATGCAATTACTGCTTTCTTATGCCGGATATGACAGGTTCGGAACTTATGCAGCAGCGGTCCGACAAGACGGCAAAGACCGACCGTCATCAACAGCATTAACACATAATAAACAAGATCCACGGCTGTCAGCTTTCCGTATACTACAAAAACATTTTCACGCCCTTCCAGATAACCTGTGAGAATTAAACCGGGACACATAAAGACACTTATCATAATCTCACTGATGTTTTCTGCGATCAGGCATTTCAGCCAGCCTCCGTAATAAGTATGTACCAGCATATTATAGCAGAGAAGAAGCATACACACGTTGGATGCGATTCCCAGAAATTTCACCCACAGCTCACCTGTATAATAATGCTGTAATACGGTACCGACCAAAATCGACGTAATCAGTATTTTCAGAATCAGGCAAATCATCAGCTTCGCTGCACTTCTCCGCCGTACCAGCAGCTGGTCGCATACCATGATAATCATGATCTGCCCGGTCAGACTGAACAGACACATGCGCACACAGCCCGAAAGCAGACTCCAGAATTCTGCATCTATTCTCATAACTTCACTCCCTGTGATTCTTTTCTGAAAAACATTGTAGCATCAGAAACCGGATCTGTAAACCGGCTCATTTGTCAGATAACTCATATTATGATACATAAACAGCCGTTCTGCGATGTTTACGGGGCAACCTCTATTTATTGATTCCAAAGAGTACTCCGCACAATCATACCCATCGCCTCTTTCAAGGGAATATTATCCTAAGGAGGTTCTGTTATGGCTTATATCAAAAGAGATATCGAGGAGAAGATTCTTGCTCTGTCTGAAGAATATTCCTGTATATTAATCACAGGTCCGCGTCAGGCAGGTAAAACTACCGTCCTGCGTCAGCTTATGACAGATGACCGCGAGTATGTAACGTTGGACGATATGGACGAGCGCAGCCTCGCCAAGCGCGATCCTGCCATGTTTTTGCAAATACACTCCACTCCCATCATGATCGATGAGGTGCAGTATGCTCCCGAACTTTTCTCCTATATCAAGATAGAGATCGACAAAGGCGCTGAGCCGGGCACTTATTGGCTCACCGGCTCACAGGCATTCAAGCTCATGGAGCTTGCACAGGAGTCTCTTGCCGGCCGAGTGGCCATTCTGCATATGTCCAGCCTGTCTCAGCACGAGATTTACGGAGCCGGAAAATGCGCACCATTTACATTGGAGCTCGGTGCACTGAAAGAGCGCGAGAAGACCAACGCGCCTGCCGATATTGCTGAAATCTATGACCGCATCTGGAAGGGCTCCATGCCCGGTCTTGCCAGCGGTAAGTTCTCTGACCGGGATGTGTTCTATTCCAGCTATTTGCAGACCTATATTGATCGCGACGTGAAAGATCAGGTGCAGCTTACTGATCCGCTTCTGTTCCGGGACTTTGTTCGCGCAGCCGCCTGCCGCGCCGGACAAATGCTGAACGTTCACGATATTGCGCAGGATGTCGGTGTGTCTGATGATACTGCCAAACGCTGGCTGCAGGTGCTTGAGAAATCCGATGTCATTTTCTTCCTGCGTCCTTATTCCAACAACCTGTTAAAACGCACTGTGAAAACTCCGAAGATGTATTTCTTTGATACCGGCCTGGTCGCTTATCTTACCCGTTATTCCTCGCCTGAGATTTTGGCCAATGGCGCTATCAATGGTGCTATTCTGGAAAACTTTGTGGTATCAGAGCTTTTAAAGTCCTACCACAACAACGCCAAGGAGTGCCTGCTGTGGTACTATCGTGACAGCAACTGCTACGAAATCGATATGGTTATCGAAAGCGACGGCATGCTCCATCCCTTAGAGGTGAAACGTTCTGTCAATCCTGCCAGTGAACTGATCAGCGCATTCAATCATCTGGATAAAGCTTCCGTTCCCCGCGGCAACGGTGCCATCCTCTGTATGCGCCCCAAACTGTCGGCTATCAATTCAGAAAATTATATCGTTCCGATCTGGATGATCTGATCGCACCATGGTGCCTGCTGCAGAAGAAGTATCATGGGATTTCTGGTATCTGAATGTCAGGAAGACAAGGTGAACACCGGATACAGAAATTCCAGAGAACTGTTCTGCCACAGCCCTCAGTACGTAAAGAACGGCACCGCAACATTTCTGCTGCGATGCCGCTGTGTCAATGATTTTTGGCTCCACTCAGTATAAAAATTTACGCTCCGTAATACGCTTTCAGGTACATCTCTTTGATCTCGGACATCAGCGGGTAACGCGGATTTGCTCCGGTACACTGGTCGTTAAAGGCATTTTCCACCATCTCGTCCAGCGTTGTGAGGAAGTCCTCCTCCCGGATACCGTAATCCCGGACTGTCTTTTTGATGCCGACTTTTTCTTTCAGTTCTCCGATTGCCCGGATGAAGTTTTCAAATACTTCATCATCGTTCTGGCCGGTGATACCCACAAATCTTGCCATCTCGCAGTAGCGCTCTTTTGCGTTCGGATACGGATACTGGGAAAAGGTTCCCATTTTTACCGGGGCCGGATCTGCGTTGTAGCGCATGACCAGTTCGATGAGCAGTGCATTTGCCACGCCGTGGGGCAGGTGGTGGTATGCGCCCAGCTTGTGAGCCATGGAATGGCATACGCCAAGGAAGGCATTGGCAAAGGCCATACCTGCCATGGTGGAGGCATTCGCCATCTTCTCTCTCGCTTCCGGATCATCTGCACCGTTTTCATACGCCCGGGGCAGATACCGGAAGATGTTTTTTGTGGCTTTCAGCGCCATGCCGTCCGTGTAATCCGTTGCCATGATGGATACGTACGCTTCCAGGGAATGGGTCAGTGCATCGATACCGGAGGCACTGGTCAGTCCTTTCGGCTGGTTCATCATATAATCTGTATCGATAATGGCCATGTTGGGCATCAGCTCGTAATCTGCGATGGGCCATTTGGTGCCGGTCCCGGCATCTGTGATGATGGCAAAGGGCGTTACCTCGGAACCGGTACCTGAGGAGGTGGGAATGGCAACAAACATTGCTTTTTCTCCCATCTTCGGGAAGGTATACACACGCTTGCGGATATCCATAAAATCCATGGCCAGGTCTTCAAATCTGCATTCCGGATGCTCATACATGAGCCACATGATCTTTCCTGCATCCATGGCCGATCCGCCGCCCAGTGCGATAATCACATCCGGTCCGAATGCCTTCAGCTGATCCACACCCTTCTGTGCCGTCTGCAGTGTCGGGTCCGGTGCTACCTCGTAAAAGCATGCGTGAGTGATTCCCATTTCATCCAGCTTCTCTGTGATCGGTTTTGTATAGCCGTTGCTGTAGAGGAAACCATCCGTGACAATAAAAGCTTTCTTTTTGCCGTAATACGTTTTCAGTTCATCCAGTGCTACCGGGAGGTAGCCTTTTTTGAAGTACACCTTCTGCGGTGTCCGGAACCAGAGCATATTTTCTCTCCTTTCAGCGACAGTCTTGATATTCAGCAGATGTTTTACATTTACGTTCTCTGAAACGGAATTTCCGCCGTAGGAGCCACAGCCCAGTGTCAGTGATGGTGCCAGCCTGAAATTATACAGATCTCCGATACCGCCCTGTGCTGCCGGTGTGTTGACCAGAATCCGGCACGTTTTCATCCGGTCTGCATGCTCTGCCATTTTCTCTGTCTGCGACGGATGAATGTAAAGGGATGAGGTGTGTCCGTATCCGCCGTCAGCTACCAGCCTTTCCGCCATGGACAGTGCAGTCTCAAAATCAGGCGCTTTGTACAGTGCCAGCACCGGTGAAAGCTTTTCATGTGCAAATGGTTCGGAAGGATCTACGGAGGTCACTTCTCCGATCAGGATCTTTGTAGCTTCCGGCACTTCAAATCCGGCAAGGGCTGCGATGGCAGCTGCCGACTGGCCTACAATCTTCGGATTCACGGTGCCTGCTTCCGTAAGAATGATGCCGCGCACTTTTTCAAGTTCTTCCTGGTTCAGCACGTGACAGCCGCGGCGGATAAACTCTTCTTTTACCTGATCGTAAATATCGGCGATGGCAGTTACGGACTGCTCTGATGCACAGATCATACCATTGTCGAAGGTCTTCGAATGAATCACGGAGTATACTGCCGTCTGGATATCACACGTACTGTCCATGATGACCGGTGTATTTCCGGGTCCCACGCCGATGGCCGGCTTTCCGGATGAGTAGGCTGCCTTCACCATGCCGGGACCGCCCGTTGCCAGAATCACATCGACAGACTGCATGATCAGGTTGGAAAGCTCAATGGTGGGCTCTTCCACCCAGCCGATAATTCCCTCAGGCGCTCCTGCCTTCACTGCCGCTTCCAGCACCACCCTGGCTGCTTCAACGGTACTTTTCTTCGCACGCGGATGAGGGCTGATCAGAATCGCATTTCTCGTCTTCAAACAGATCAGGCACTTGAAGATTGCGGTGGATGTGGGGTTCGTTGTGGGAATCACTGCGCCAACCAGGCCCACCGGCTCAGCGATCTTTTTGATTCCGTAAGCCGGATCTTCCTCAATGACTCCGCACGTTTTCACGTTTTTATAGGAGTTGTAAACGTACTCTGCAGCGTAGTGGTTTTTTATGACCTTGTCTTCCACAATGCCCATTCCGGTCTCTTCACACGCCATTTTTGCCAGCGGAATCCTCTGCTTGTTGGCAGCCATTGCAGCCGCAAAAAAGATTCTGTCTACCTGTTCCTGTGTGAAGGAAGCAAATTTTTTCTGTGCTTCCCGCATGGATGCAATCTTTTCCAACAGGAGTTCTCTTTCATTCTTCGTTTCCGGTACCTTTGTCTCTTCCACTGTCATAATAATCCTCCTCGCTTTTGAGTTCGTTATTTTTTTAACTATTTGCATCCTATCACTTTGTTATTTATTTGTCAATTAGTTTTTTATTTTTTCTCGGAATTCTTATAATAATTCAATTTATTCATCTATATCTGTTGTATATGCAACTTTATTGTCTGTTTCCGCAAAATATATTGATATTATTTTAACATTATTAGAGGCAAAAGTCATTAACAACGACGTGCTTGCATAAGAATGGTTATTTGACTTAATTCCCCACTCCGATATGAACATGAGCCAGGGGACAAAGGGACAAAAGAGTGGGCTGTTACAGAATACGTACACAAAAAGAGACCGCAGAAACTGTCTCCCGAATTTCTCCCATTCGATCTGACAATTTCCCGGTCTCTCTCCCGTTCTTTTTTTCAGTGGTCGCTACCCACTCCGCTCAGGAAAACTGCCGGCTGCAGATTTTCCCAAAAGCTGTCTGTCGGGCAAAGCCTAAATGCTGCGGATTCTCTCCAGCGCTGCAACTGTATTCTCGTATGTGCCGAATGCAGTCAGACGGAAATAGCCCTCTCCGCTGGGACCGAATCCGGATCCCGGTGTTCCCACCACGTTGGCACGCTCCAGAAGGTAATCAAAGAACTCCCATGAAGTCATTCCGTCCGGCGTCTTCAGCCAGATATACGGTGCATTTACGCCGCCGGATACGGTATAACCGGCATCGCGCAGCCCGTCCTTGATGGTTTTTGCATTGTTCATGTAATAAGCAACCTGAGCTTTCAGCTGTTCCTTTCCTTCCGGTGAGTAAACGGCTTCTCCAGCTCTCTGGACAATATAGGGTGCTCCGTTGTACTTTGTTCCATGACGTCTCGCCCACAGGGAATGCAGCATCACATCACCGCATTTTAAGTCCTTCGGAATGACGGTATAACCGAGACGTGTTCCGGTGAAGCCTGCATTCTTGGAGAAGGACTTCAGCTCAATGGCACACGTTCTTGCGCCTTCACACTCAAAAATGGAATGAGGTACATCCTCCTCCGAAATATAAGCCTCATAAGCAGCGTCATAAATGATAACTGCTCCGACGCGATTGGCATAATCAACCCACTCCTGAAGCTGTGACTTTGTGATGGTCGCTCCGGTCGGGTTGTTCGGGAAACAGAGATAAATAATATCCGGTGTCTCCTTCGGCAGATCCGGTGCAAAATTGTTCTCTGCCGTACACGGCATATAGATTACATCGCTCCACATTTCCGTTTTCGGATCATATGTGCCGGTTCTTCCGGCCATGACATTCGTATCCACATATACGGGATAGACAGGATCACAGACCGCAATTTTATTATCCACGCTGAAAATTTCCTGGATATTTCCGGAATCACATTTTGCTCCGTCGGATACGAAGATCTCGTCCGCTGCAATCTGACATCCTCTGTCTGCATAATCATTCTTGGCGATGGCATTTCTCAGGAATTCATAACCCAGATCCGGCGCATATCCGCGGAAGGTAGCTGCATCGGCCATCTCATCTACCGCACTGTGAAGTGATTTGATAATCGCAGGTGCCAGCGGCTGGGTTACGTCACCGATTCCGAGCCGGATCACCGTCTTGTCCGGATTTGCTGCCTGAAATGCTGCCACCTTTTTTCCGATTGTGGAAAACAGATAGCTGCCAGGAAGTTTCAAATAATTATCGTTTACTTTAAACATGGTTGTATCCTCCCAAATTGTTTTTCTGACACCGGTCCCGGAAGTTTCCGATGTTCTGAATAAATAATTTTCTGTATATAAAACAGTGCACCAAAGGGCAGGCGATCAGTCCTCCCACTGAATTTCTCCGTCAAACACCGTCTCGGCCGGGCCCGTCATCCATACCGTATCCTTTTCTCTGTCCCACAGGATGTCCAGATCGCCGCCCAGCAGCTTCACTGTCACCTGCTCTTCCGTCCATCCGTTGAGAATGCACGCGACGGCAACGGCACAGGCTCCCGTTCCACAGGCAAGTGTCTCGCCGGAGCCGCGCTCCCATACACGCATCTGAACCGTATGACGGTCAATCACACGGATAAATTCCGTATTAACGCGGTCGGGAAAGAACGGATGATGTTCAAATTTCGGTCCCGTTTTTTCAATATCGAGACCATCCACGTCATCCACACAGACGATGCAGTGGGGATTCCCCATGGACACACAGGTGACCGTATAATCCTGTCCGTCCACCTTCAGTCTTTCTCCGACGATTTCCGAGTCTCCGTCCAGCTCAGGATTCTCTGCTTCCGCAGGTCTGACCGGAATCCGGGAGGCTTTCCGAATCGGTGCTCCCATATCCACTCTGACACGCGTTACTTTTCCGTCTTTCACCGTCAGATCGAGATACTTGATTCCGCTTCCCGTTGCCACACTGATCCTGGTTTTGTCTGTCAGGCCGTAATCATACACATACTTTGCAACACAGCGGATTCCGTTTCCGCACATGGCCCCGCGGGAGCCGTCTGCATTGTACATCTCCATCTCAAAATCCGCCGTCCCAGACGGTTTGATCAGAATCAATCCATCTGAACCGATCCCGAAATGGCGATCACTGACCTTCACAGCCAGCGCTTCCGGATGATTTACTTTCTCCTGAAAGCAGTTGACGTATACGTAATCGTTTCCTATTCCCTGCATTTTTGTAAATTTCATATAATTTGTTCCTTTCCACACAGCCATGTCGGGAACCACTGTACTCCACAGCCTGTCAGCCGCGGAAACTTACTCCCTCAGCAGCGCAAATATCATCTCTGCGGTCTCCACCATATTTGTGCCGCTGTCCATACTGGTTTTCTGAATATAGCGATGAGCCTCCTCCTCCGTCATATGGTTTCGTTCCATCAGAAGGGCCTTTGCCTCCGCAATCACTTTCCTGTCTTTTTCACTTCGCTGCGTCGGCATCATCCTTCGTCTCTTTCTGCGCCGCTCAATCTGTCCCACTATCATTTCCAGAGAATTGACCAGATCGTTGGCTTTCAGAGGCATCGTCACACTGACCACACCGTCGCAAACACCTTCTTCCACAACGCGCGCAGATGCAATCAGAAGCATTTCAAACGAAGGAGGAAGGTTTTCATACAGTTCACTGTATATCATATCCGGGAAGCGATAACCGGAGACAATAATTCCGGCCCCAAGCTGATCCGCAGCCGCCAGAGCCTGTGATCCGCTGGTGCATACCGCATTCACATGAAATCCGCTCCGGCTCAGCAGATTCCGGATACTTTTTGCATCCTCACTTCTGGGAAATACCACTACAATACTTACCATCGTTTCCTCCTGTCCTGCTGTCTGTACGCTGTCTGTCCCACTTGTTCCACACAGACAGACGCATCCTACCTGTTCTTCTCTCAGGTTTCAGACAGGAAGTTCAGATCTTTGCAAGATAGCGGTCAATCTCCCAGCTGCTGACACTTGCACAGTATTCTTCCCACTCTTTCTTCTTAGCAGTGATATAATGTTCTGTGATATGTTTACCGAGAACATCACAGATGTATTCGTCTTCCTCCAGACCCTTGACAGCCTCCATCAGACTTCCCGGCAGACATTCAATCTTCTTCTCGCATCTCGCTTTCTCCGTCAGGGCAAAAATGTTTTCATCCACGCTCTCCGGCGGCATAATTTTATTCCGTATTCCATCCAGACCGGCTGCCAGGCAGACCGCCAGTGCAAGATACGGATTGGCTGCCGAATCAGGGCTGCGTAGTTCAATTCTCTGATTTTCGTCACACACTGTCGGAATTCGGATCAGCGGACTGCGGTTCGTCACAGACCACGCAATGTAAACCGGCGCCTCATATCCCGGAACAAGACGTTTATAGGAGTTTACAAGCGGATTTGTTACTGCAGTAATCGCTCTGATATGCTTCATAATACCGCCGATAAAGTAATAACCCTCACTGCTTAAATGTATGGGACTCTCTGGATCATAAAATACGTTCACGCCATCTCTCGACAGGGACATGTTGATATGCATTCCGGATCCGTTGATTCCCGTCTTCGGCTTCGGCATGAAGGTGGCATGCAGGCCGTGGCGCTTTGCAATGGTCTTTACCGCCAGCTTGAACGTCATAATGCCGTCCGCTGTGTTCAGCGCCTCGTCGTAGCGGAAATCAATCTCATGCTGGGCAGGGGCATTCTCGTGATGGGAAGCTTCCACCACATATCCCATCTCCTCCAGCGTCATAATCATATCTCTGCGGGCATTTTCTCCGAGATCCAGCGGTCCCACGTCAAAATATCCCGCCTGCTCATGGGTCACCGTAGTCGGATGGCCCTCGTCATCCGTATGGAAAAGGAAAAACTCACATTCCGGCCCCACATCCAGACGATAGCCCATATCAGCAGCCTGACGGACAGCTTTCTTCAGAACGTAGCGCGGATCTCCCTGAAAAGGAGTTCCGTCACCATAATAAACATCACAGATAAATCTGGCTACCTTGCCGTGCTGCGGTCTCCACGGAAAGATCGCGAAAGTGTTCAGATCAGGATGCAGAAACAGATCGGACTGCTCAATCTGTACAAAGCCTTCTATGGAAGCTCCGTCAAAGGTGATCTGATTGTCAAGAACCCGATCCAGCTGGCTGATCGTCACAGCAACATTTTTTAATGTTCCGAATATATCAGTGAACTGAAGACGGATAAACTCAACATCTTCCTCCTCAATCATTCTTCGGATGTCTTTCTTCGTATAAATACTCATATCCACACTCCTTTTCCTTCGGCATACACTCAGTCCTGCAGCTTTTCCTGCAGCTGTACATGGAAAAAGGGCGTTCTTCTCCCGTCATTTGAAAAGAACCCCCTTGCCCATTCAATATTGAAATGATACCAGTGCATATTTTTTTTGTCAACAGATTTATTTCACGTAATAGCTCACCTGATTGGAGCTCCGGAAAATCGTATCTGAGGATCCCATCTGATTTACCACAACCGTATTCATCCCTTCCGGCATCTGATCCTTATTAATGCGAAGCAGATGAGAAGAAATATAGCTGGTGCTCACTTTTTTATCGTTAATAAAAGCCTTGCTCCATTTCGTAAAATTCTCTCCCCGGATGTAATAATACGATTCACTCTCTGTAATCCTTTCGATCACAACCTCCTGGGTGCCCATCACCAGATCCGTTGCCGGATACGGATTTTCTCCGCCGTAGCAGTAGTGCTCGCCGTACAGAATATCGTACTGGAGCAGCTCCATGCCTTTCTGATACTCTTCCTCATCGGAAAAGCTGTCCCGGTTCTGATGAAACGTAAACATGGTTCCCGTATGTATTCCCAGGTCGTCCAGCATATCGGCCAGAAGCTGATAGGAAGTCATATTTTTGTCCTCCTTCTCCAGACCGAAATTGTTCCATGTGGCGTACTGCGTCTGGAAAAGGCTGCCTGTGGTCATATCTTCCTCGGTCAGGCCCATGGTGGGAAGATGGTCTCCGAACATAATCACGATGGTCTTCTCATCGCGCTCTGACAGCATTTCAATCAGATCGCCAATAAAATTGTCCGTCTCATGGAGCATATTCACATAGTATTCCCAGGCGTACCGTTCTCCTTCGTCCTCCGGTCCCGTCACAGTGATCTCCGGATTTTCCAGAACCTGCTCCCGCGGATAATCCCCGTGGGTTCCCACCGTAATCGTGTAGACGAAATCCTGCTGATCCGGCGTATAATCAAGGGATTTCTCCACCTCGCCGATGAGAATGTGATCCGTCGGCCACGTTCCCAGCGGAGTATATTCTCTGATATCCATCAGTTCCTTGCTGGTAAACGTATCAAATCCCATCATGGAAAAAGCATTTGCCCTGCTGTAAAAATTTCCTCCGTTATTATGCACGACGTGGGAACCGTATCCCAGTGTGCGCAGGTCGGAAGCAATACTCTCACAGTTTGTTTCTTTCAGAATTGTCTTGTACGGATACTCTCCCAGGCCGAAAAACTGCATGCCCATTCCGGTAAGAATCTCAAACTCCGTGTTGGCCGTACCGGCTCCCACCACCGGAACCTCCAGATAACCGGAGGTATAGTTTTCATACAGATTATGAAAATTCGGGATCGGATCTTCACTCGTCTCCAGAAATGTAATCATCTCCGGATCAACAAAAGATTCCAGAAGAATACAGATAATATTCGGATACTCCTGTTCCGTTTTGTCCACATCCTCCGGAATCTCTTCTTCCGTCTTTTCTGTATTCTGTTGTGTTTTTGCGGTTTCACCCGCCGGTACTGCGTCTTCGGACGCATCCGACGATGATGTTTTTTCAAATTCCGCCGGTGTCAGGGAAGCTGCCTCGGATCCGTCATCATTCTGTCCGATCTGCGTCAGAACCGCATCTACCGCTTCTTCTGAATAACCGTCCGGAGTACTCATACCGCGATCCAGAACGCTGGCTGAAAAGCTGTACACAAAACCGTAATCCTTATAACCCTGTGCCAGGTTCTCAAAGTACGCTGTCAGAACGTGATTGCTCACTGCCGCATCCGTCACCTGCGGAAGCATCAGCACCGCAAACAGTGTAAGCAGTACACCGACCATCCGCCGCGGCTTTCCCTTAAACTGCGGTCCCTTGAACCAGAAAACCACCAGAAACAGTACCACCGCAGCCACACAGCAGATTACGATCACCGCTTCTGTCGCTGTAAAATAATTGCTCTGCATGGTGAACAGGTCGCCCACCATCTTCAGATCCGTAAAACTGAAGGGTGAAACGCGTTTTGCCAGGATACAGCCGTTAATCGTTCCGAGAAACAGCCAGAATGTGGAAATCACCATCCGCATCAGCGCTCTTCTTTTTACTATGTACACCAGCATCAGAGATGCATACACAATCAGCGAATTGTAAAGGAAGACCAGGTTTCTGTCCACCACAAAGTAACACGCTTCCACAAAAGAGTGCCTTGAAATCCACTCAATCAGGAAACACACGCCGCAGGCCAGCAGTGCATGAAAAATCAGAGAATAGCGGTTCAGAACCGCAATGATTCCATGGTCTTTTTCCTTCCTTTCGCACAGTTTTTCTTCCTCATTTAACATATATATTCCCCCACATTACGACTTCACGCAGCCGGTTGCTGCTTCTGTGTAAAGTATTGTAAAGTTCTCATAAACCTTTTGAAAGATTAGTCTAATTCACGTAAAAAGTCAACTGCATTCTTTTAAAATTAAGGTTTTATTCATTTTATTTTCACATTCCGGCCACGCGGGAAGCATAAAAAACACTAAAATAGAACTGGATTCTTTTTACATAATATGATAATTTATAAGCAGTATGAAAAGAAGGGATCTCTTAATATATGAAAAAACTACTATATGTTGCCGTTTTTATTGCGCTTCTTTTGACAGGTTGTGAGAAAAAAACGGCAGAAGTTGCCCCGGAAAGCCTGTTCCGGATGGAGAACGGAGCTACCGCTGACGGCGTAAAATGCGGCGACGGCCCGGAAGAATTCCGGAAGGCATACAGCGGTTATACCATTCAGGTCGCCTACAGCAATCTCGAATCAAATTACCTTGTAATGTCCATTGATGAAATACCGTATGAGGAAGAAATATATACCGTCATTGCCAACTTTTTTATTAACGGGAAACCGGTCAGCGAATCCTCCCTGTGCAGAGATAATAACATTCAGGGCTCTGAACTGTACGACCTGCTCAGTTCATCCGAATATCTCCGCACCCATGAAGTCATTTACCGCTACCTTGCATTTCAGTGGCAGGATGGGCGGATTGCCGATATCGCGTCAGAAGAGCTGAACTATAATGAAACGTTTGAAACCCCCTGTGTCGACAAGTGACACAGAGGGTTTTCTGTTTCAGAATTATTCTTTTGTATTTCAGCTTATGCTTTTCTGCATTCCCGGGCCACAATATAGACGCGCTCGCTGTCCGGCTTCGGCGGATCCATGGAAAACGCATCGTACACAGCTTCCACCTTCAGTCCCGCCTCCTCAAGCAGGCTGCAGATTTCTTCCGTCTCATACGCCCGCTGATAATGGGTTTCCTCGTATTTTTCGTACAGGCCGCTCTCTTCCCGGATAAACAGAGTCAGATCATATTCATTGATCTTCTCCTCTTCATCGTACCAGTTTTCCCAGATGAAGCTGCTCTGAGGCCTGTTTTCCGCGATCACGCTCTCCCCCAGCAGTTCTCTGTATTTGTAGGATGTATTCAGGTCGAAAATGAATACGCCTCCCGGATCGAGATAATTGTTCACCAGAGAAAAAACAGAAAACAGGTCATCCGGATCCGTCACATAGTTGATGGAATCACACACGCTGACCACGGCCTTCACAGTGCCGTACAGTTCAAATTCCCGCATATCCTGCAGAAGATACAGGATATCTCTGCCGGAACGCACCCGCTTTTCCATGGCAATCTCCAGCATGTCTACGGAATTGTCAATGCCGATCATATCGTAGCCGCGCTCCGCCAGCAGTTCTGTCATCGATCCCGTCCCGCAGCCCAGCTCCAGAACAAGCCCTTCGGTGACACCGTATGTCCCAAGCAGCTGCTGCAGATAATCGCACCACTCTTCATAGGGAATGTTGTCCATGAACAGATCATATACCCTTGCAAAGCTTTCATAAGAAGCCATCTGCATTCCCCCTTTCCTCCGGTCTTTCTCTCCGAAAGTATGATTACTGTTTCAGATACTGTCTCAGGAAGCGGTACAGTGTATCCATCTCCTCATCTGTTCCTATGGTAATACGCAGATAATTGTCGATTCGCGGCTTCTTAAAGTACCGCACAAAAATCCCTTCCGCTTTCAGGGCCAGGAACAGTTCCTCTGCCGGGCATGTCCGGTGTGTGACAAAAAGGAAGTTCGCCTTTGAATCGGCAAACGAGAACCCCAGATCGCCAAGCTCCTTCTTCGCCCGTTCCCGTGTTTTGATGATTCTGTTTCTCGTTTCTTCAAAATACTCCTGATCCTCTGCGGCAGCTTTTCCGAGAATGATTGCTGTTTCATTCATCGTGTAGGAGTTGAATGAGTATTTCACATCGTTCAGATACCGGATCAGCTTCTCACTGCCCATTGCGTATCCAATCCGCATGCCGGCCATGGAACGTGATTTTGAAAAAGTACGGACTATCAGAAGGTTTTCATACTGATCGATCAGCGGCTGTGCAGACACTCCGCCGAAATCAATGTACGCTTCATCCACAATCACCACCACATCACTGTTATGACGGATGATATCTTCCACATCCTCCAGCGAAAGCAATGCTCCGGTCGGTGCATTGGGGTTCGGGAAGATGACGCCTCCGTTCTCTTTATAATAATCTTCCTTCTCAATCTGAAATGCTTCGTTCAGCGGCTGGCACTCGTATGGAATCCGGAACAGGTCAGCCCATACATCGTAAAATGAATATGTAATATCAGGAAAAAGAATCCTCTTTCCTGAATTAAAAAATGTCAGAAAGGCCATCGCCAGGACATCGTCTGAACCGACTCCCGGAAATACCTGCTGCGGTTTCAGTCCGTGCATCTTTGCAATTGCAGTGACAAGCTGCCCGGCTGCCGGATCCGGATACTTTCTCATATTCCCGGTCGTCATTGATTTCAGCGCTTCCGCCACACGCGGTGAAGGCGGATACGGATTTTCGTTCGTATTCAGTTTAATCACATTTTTGTTCTTCGGCTGTTCTCCCGGAACGTACGGTACTACCTTCCGGACATTTTTTTCCCATTCTTTCATCGTTTTTCCTTTCTCCACTTATCCGCGGTACAGCTTCGCGTACAGTCCGTTTTTCGCCATCAGCTCCTCATGTGTTCCCTGTTCCTCGATCCCCCTCGGCGTCAGTACAAGAATCTTCTGCGCATTGCGGATCGTGGAAAGCCTGTGGGCGATCACAAAGGTGGTTCTGCCCTTTGCCAGTGATTCCATGGACTGCTGTACGATTTTTTCACTCTCGTTATCCAGGGCCGATGTAGCTTCGTCAAAAATCAGGATTGCCGGATTTTTCAGAAATACTCTGGCGATGGAGAGCCTCTGCTTCTGCCCTCCCGAGAGCTTGACACCGCGCTGTCCGATATCCGTCAGATAGCCGTCCGGCAGCTGCTCAATAAACTCGTGGGCATTTGCCAGTCTTGCAGCGGCGATTACTTCTTCGTCTGTGGCATCCGGCCGTCCATACCGGATATTCTCCATCACATTCTCCGCAAACAGATAGACATCCTGCTGTACAATTCCGATCTGCCTTCTCAGATCCGCCAGTCTGATCTTTCTGATATCCGTCCCATCCAGCAGAATCCGACCGCCGTCCACATCATAAAACCGCGGGATCAGGCTGCACAGCGTAGTCTTTCCTCCGCCTGAGGAGCCCACAATTGCCAGATAATCACCGGCATTTACTTTCAGATCAATATGGCTGAGTACCGTATCCTGATTCTCTTCGTATTTAAAAGAAACATTATCAAAGCAGATATCGCCTTTTACGTCGGAGACGGAGACTGCATCCGGTGCATCCTTGATATCCGGCTCGATATCCATAATCTCCAGAAAACGTTCATATCCGGAATAACCGTTCTGAAACTGTTCCGTAAAGTTGATCAGTTTTTTGATCGGCTCTGTGAAATTACTGATATACAGCAGAAAAGTAACGAGATCCGTCACCTGAAGACGGTTCCCCGTAATCAGTCCTGCTCCGGCGAGGAGCACAACAATGGTTACCATCGTCGTCAGCGCACCGAGGCCGGAATTGTACCAGCCCATATACCAGTAGCTGCTGCGCTTTGATTCCACAAACCGGTTGTTTCCTTCCTGAAACTTCTGCATTTCAATGGATTCATTTCCAAAGGATTTTACTGCGCGGATACCGGACAGACTGTCCTCAATCTGACTGTTGATATCTGCAATTCTGGCACGGTTCCGCTTGAATGCCGTTTTCATTTTCTTATTCAGGACAAATGCGTACACAAATATCACAGGCAGAAAAGCGAACGTCACAACCGTCAGCGTCGTGTTAATCCGGCAGAGAATCACAAAGGATCCCATAAACTTGATGACGGAAATCACCACATCCTCCGGTCCGTGATGCAGCAGTTCGCTGATGTCAAACAGGTCTGACGTCACTCGCGATAAGAGCTGTCCGATCTTCTGATTGTCGTAAAAAGAAAAGGAAAGCTTCTGATAATGAGAGAAAATCTCATTTCTCATGTCATGCTCAATGCTGGCTCCCATAATATGGCCGTAATACGCAATGTAGAAATTGCAGAACCATTCCACGGCCACCATGACCACCATCACAATTCCGAGACGGAAAATCATCTGCACTGCCTCATTTCCCGGCATATCGAGGACGCTGGATGTGATATAGCGTACAATCAGCGGAATTGCCAGTGTGATTCCGGCTCCCAGAATCGCAAAAAACATATCTGTAAAAAATAAGCATTTATAAGGCTTGTAGTAACCTACAAGCCTTTTCCATCTGTGTTCCATGATACCTCCTCCGGCACCTTACCCGGGTCCGTCGCAGCCGATGTTCCGGCCGGTATGGTCCATCCTGAATACGGTACTGCTTCGGTGAACATCATACCAGGTTCTGCGCTTTCATCACTTCAATGACCTGATCCACATACTTTTCGCAGATCTCGTCTGTCTCCGCCTCCACCATGACACGGATTACTGGCTCCGTTCCACTCTCACGGACAAGGATTCGTCCATTATCTCCCAGCGCCTCTGCCACTGCATTCACAGCAGCTGTGACAGCTTCGTTCTCCTTTACTGCTTTTTTATCGGAAACACGCACATTCTTCAGCATCTGCGGATAGATCTTCACTTCGGAAGCAAGTGCTCCAAGGCTCATCTTTTTATCCATCATGACACCCATAACCATCAGAGAAGTGAGAATTCCGTCTCCCGTAGTAGCGTATCTGGAGAAAATAATATGGCCTGACTGTTCACCGCCCAGGCAGTGTCCGTTTGCACACATATTCGCATACACATATTTATCCCCGACTGACGTCTTTTCATACAGAATGCCCGCACGATCCAGTGCCTTGTAAAGGCCGAGGTTGGACATAACTGTAGTTACAATCGTATTGTTGGTCAGTTTTCCTTCTTCTTTGAAATACTTTCCGCAGATATAAAGAATGAGATCTCCGTCGATGATCCGTCCGTTCTCATCCACCGCGATACAGCGGTCCGCATCACCGTCGTACGCGAATCCCACATCAAGACCTTTTTCCACCACAAACTTTTTCAGCTCTTCGATATGTGTGGAACCGCAGCCTCTGTTGATATTCGTTCCGTCCGGTTCATTGTGAATCACATACGTCTTTGCTCCAAGTGCATCAAAAACACTTTTCGCAATGGAAGAAGCACTTCCGTTTGCACAGTCAAGCCCCACCTTCGTATTCTTAAAGGAACGGGTAGCCATGGAAATCAGATGTCCGATATAGCGGTTACGCCCGGCAATATAATCTACCGTACGTCCGATCTTTTCTCCCGTCGCCAGGGGAAGCTCACCGATCTTTCCGTCAATGTAATCCTCAATTTTCTGCTCCACCTCAGCTTCAATCTTTTTGCCGCTGCCGCTGATGATCTTCAGACCGTTGTCACAGTATGGATTGTGACTGGCGGAAATCATGATGCCACAGTCAAAATCCTCCGTACGGACAACGAAAGAAACACTCGGTGTTGTCGTAACGTGGAGAAGGAATGCATCAGCACCCGATGCGGTCAGTCCTGCTGCCAGTGCATATTCAAACATGTAACTGGAACGTCTCGTATCTTTTCCGATGACAATACGCGCCTTGTAGTCCTGCCCGTAATACCATCCGAGAAAACGCCCCACCTTAAATGCGTGCTCTACCGTAAGCTGCTTATTGGCCTCCCCGCGGAAGCCATCTGTACCAAAATATTTACCCATTTTGTAATCTCCTCAAATAGCCTGTATGATCAGGCAACGTTTTTCTATAATATACACGCTCACACCGGAAACGTCAATCTTTTCCAGCCTTTCTGAGAAGAAACAGCCTGTTTTTAACACATGTCCCAGCCGGTTCAGGCAGCGGAGCCGCGGACATACTTATTGTAAAAATATACAGACAGACCGGTGGCAATCGTCCAGCCCACGGGCCATGCACACCAGATTCCGAAGCTTCCGATCATTCCCGAGAAAATGACAGCCAGAACGGCTCTCAGAATCAGGTCTGTGAAAGTCGATGTCATAAACTGCTTCATCATGCTGGCTCCGCGCAGCATTCCGTCTGCCACCAGTTTTGCGGATACCACAAAATAAAAGGGTGACAGAACCCGCAGAATCTGAATTCCCGTATCCATGGCCTGCCCTTCCATACTGTCCATAAAAAGGTAGACCAGCCATTTTCCGGCAATAAAATACAGCAGCACAATGGGCACACACAGGATCCAGACCAGCTTCAGCCCGGCCCGGAAGCCTTGGTGAATCCGTTCGCGCTTTCCTGCCCCAAGATTCTGGGAGGTATAATTGGAAATTCCGTTTCCCAGTGTCGTAAAGGACGTGATGACAAGATTATTCAGTTTGATTGCTGCCGAGTAACCTGCAATCACCGATGCACCGAAGCCGTTGATCAGCCCCTGAATCACAATATTTCCCACGGAAATAAAACTCTGCTGCAGAATACTGGGAATCGCAACGTAACAGATCTGTCTGAAAATCGGGAAGGAAAACAACAGCGCCTGTTCTTCCGATTTCATCATGCGTAGCCGTCTCAGAACCACCGAGACAGCGAGGATACAGCTGATTCCCTGGCAGAGAAAGGTTGCCCACGCCACACCGGCAACTCCCATGCGAAAGAACCTTACAAAAATATAGTCCACCGCGATATTGGCGGTGGAAGAAAACGCCAGGAACACAAAGGGTGTTCTGGAATCTCCCAGCGCCGAGAAAATGCCGGTGGAAATGTTATAAAAAAACAGAAACGGAAGGCCGCCGATATAAATCAGAAGATACAGCCTGGAATCAGCAAGAATACCCTCAGGTGTGTGAATGAGCTCCAGCAGTCTGCCGCATCCCGCAAATCCGGCAGCCATCAGAACCGCACACAGTATTCCGCCGCTGATAAACGTCGTATATACGGATGTCTTCACATTGTGATATTCCCTGGCACCAAAATACCTGCTTACAATTACAGAGCAGCCGATATTGCAGCCAAAGGCAAAGGCAATAAAAATCAGTGTAATTTCATAACTGTTGCCGACTGCCGCCAGTGCATTCTCGCCGACAAACTTTCCGGCAATCAGGCTGTCTGCGATATTGTACAGCTGCTGAAATATAATGCTGCCAAACAACGGCAGGCAAAAGCTCCACAGTACCTTCTCCGGTTTTCCACACGTCAAATCTCTGTTCATAATCTGTCACCTCTTCTGCTGTATGACCGCTCCATATACGGCCAAACACAAACGCCTTTTGTTCTGAATCATCGGATCATCTGATCAGACAATCCGATTCATAATAGAACAAAAGGCGCAAAATTTCAAGCACTTAAATAAGATCAATCCTCCCACGGACGAATCCGGTACGTTACCCCGAGATCACTGCAGATCTTCCTGCATGCATCTTCCTCCGCAGCTGTCAGTGTGGTCGACACCGTTGTCATGACCACATGAGGTACGTATTTTGTACACTCACGTGCAAAGGACAGCATGGCATCGAAGGAAATGTCACCGAACCGGGAGCGTACCAGCTCATGGTACCGGTCTGCATTGGGCGTATTCAGACTGATGGAAACCGTATCAACCAGCCCTTCCAGGAGCGGCGCAATATCCTTTCCGTTGACGAGGCTGCCCAGTCCGTTTGTATTGATCCGTATGGGTTTCCGGTACGTCGCTTTCAGCCAGCGTGCCACTTCCAGCAGAACATCCAGTGCTTCCGTCGGCTCTCCGAAACCGCAGAAAACAATTTCTTCGTAAGAGCTCACATCCACATCCCGGAATGCTTCTATCACTTCTGCCGCCGAAGGCTCATGTTCCAGCCAAAGCGGACCGGATTCTTCCATACTCTCTCTCGTCTGTCTCAGACAGAAGGTACAGGCACAGGGGCAGCGATTCGTCAGATTGATATACAGGTTACTGTGCACTTCATACAGAATTGTCATCGCAGTGTGTTTCATAATTCTTACCATTCCTTCCTGATTTCTTCTCCGATCTCCGGATTATTTTAAAGTATGAAGCAGTTCCTCAAAACAGACGCCGTCTGTCAGCGGAAGATCCATCTCCACGGATTTCTCGATACATTTCCGGACAAAAACCGAGGCCTTCCGCACGGAATCCTGAAAAGGCACTCCGTTTACTGCGTCTGCCGCAATCACAGCTGCAAACAGATCCCCCGTTCCGGAACGCTGGGTTCCCACTTTATGGGTGCGCCTGATTTTCACCGGCTTTCCTTTTTCATAACAGAAATTTGCAATGAACTCGCCCTGTGGAATTCCGGTGATCACGATTTTGTCCGGACCCATCTCACCGAGCCGGACGGCCAGTTCACTGATTTCCCTCATTTTCCACTGATTTTCATGGTAAGGCGTATCCGTCAGGATACAGGCCTCCGTGAGATTGGGAGTCAGAATATCCGCACGTGCGGCCAGCTTTTTCATCTCCTCACACATTTGCGGCGTATACGTCGCATACGTTTTTCCGTAATCTCCCATGACAGGATCCACAATAATGATGTTGTCATCCGTCCCGAAATCTTCAAAGAACCGGAGCACAATCCGGATCTGTTCACTGGATCCAAGAAAACCGGTACTGATTCCGTCAAATCTGAGATCCAGTTTTTTCCACTCATCAATGTAAGGCTGCATTCTGTCCGTATAATCCTCAAAAAAGTAACTCTCAAATCCCGTATGATTGGAAAAAACAGAGGTCGGAACAGGACAGCACTGAATCCTCATTGCTGAAATAACGGGAAGGGACACTGCTATGGAACAACGCCCGAACCCTGTAAAATCATTGATAACTGCTATTTTCTTCTGACGATTGTGATTCGCCGCCATATATGAAACTCCTTCCGCAGGATACGGCTCCTGCTTTTGATTCTGGCATCATCATATACATAAATTGGACTTTTTAAAATAACCAGTTTTTCAAAAAATAATCATACCATTTTTTCTCAGCCGGAACAAATACCTTTATTCTGAAAAAAGCACCCGATATCAGCTGCTTCGCCGACATCGGGCACTTTCTCAGTTTTCGCTCATATTGGCCAGCTTTTTCGCCTGGTCTGCGGCAATACAGCTGTCGATGATTTCCTGAATATCACCGTTCATGATTTTCTCCAGCTTATACAGTGTCAGATTAATCCGGTGGTCCGTCACACGGCCCTGGGGGAAATTGTAAGTACGGATTTTTTCCGAACGGTCCCCCGTACCCACCTGGCTTCTTCTCGCTTCCGCCTCCGCATCATGTGCCTTCTGCATTTCCAGATCGTACAGTTTTGCACGCAGTACCTTCAGCGCTTTATCCTTATTCTTAAGCTGTGACTTTTCATCCTGACAGGAAATCACGATACCGGTTGGGATATGAGTCAGACGCACCGCGGAATCCGTGGTGTTGACACACTGGCCGCCGTTTCCGGATGCACGGAACACATCAAACTTACAGTCGTTCAGATCAACCGTAACATCCACATCCTCTGCCTCCGGCATGATAGCCACCGTGATCGTGGAAGTATGGATTCTTCCGCCGGATTCTGTCTCCGGAACACGCTGTACACGGTGTACTCCCGATTCATATTTCAGCATGGAATACGCGCCCTGGCCCGTAATCATAAAGCTGACATATTTCATTCCGCCGATTCCGATTTCCTCCACATCCATGGTTTCCACACGCCAGCGGCGGCTTTCTGCGTAATGAACGTACATTCTGTAGATTTCCGCAGCGAACAGCGCTGCCTCATCTCCGCCTGCTCCCGCACGAATTTCCACAATGACATTCTTTTCATCATTGGGATCCTTCGGAAGCAGCAGGATCTTCAGCTTCTTCTCCAGCTCTTCAATTCTCTTTTTTGCATCATTCAGTTCTTCCTTGAGCATCTCACGCATTTCTTCGTCAGACTCTTCCTCAAGCATGGACAGGCTCTCCTCCACAGTCTGTCTGCAGTCCTTATATTCCTTATATGCGTCAACAATCGGCTGCAGGCTGGCCTGTTCCTTCATCAGCTTCTGAAAGCGGGCCTGATCTGCTATCACAGAAGGTTCATTCAGCAGATTCAGTACCTCTTCAAAACGCACCAGCAAATCTTCTAATTTATCAAACATCTCTTTTCCCTCTTCTTCCTGCCACCACCCGATCCAGACCTGCCAGATCCCGGATGATCTCTGTTCCGTCGAAGCCGCTCTCCCGCATCATCCCGCTCACCTGCTCTCCCTGATCGTAACCGATCTCAAACAGGAGCCATCCGTTCTCCGTAAGATAAGAGCTGCTTTCCCGGATAATTTCCCTGTAAAAATAAAGTCCGTCCTCTTTTCCATCCAGCGCCTGGTACGGCTCGTGCAGCCGCACCTCCTCCGAGAGTTCCTCTATAACGGAGGTCCGGATATAAGGCGGATTTGAAACAATCATATCATATCTGCCATGAATTTCCGAAAACAGGTCGCTCTGTATAAGCTGCACTCCGGCATTCAGGCGCCGGCAGTTTTCCTCTGCCACCAGAAGCGCCTCTGAAGAAATATCGGCTCCGTCGACCTGCACACCCCATTTTTCATCGCCGGACTGTTCAGGTGGAAGCCCGCTTCCGGATACTCTTCGTCCGGCTCCCAGTTTTAACAGGCCGACAGCGATACATCCGGAACCGGTACACAGATCCAGAACGCGCATCCCCGGTTTCAGCCGTTTCAGCGACTCTTCCACCAGTATTTCCGTATCCTGCCTTGGAATCAGAACGTGTTCGTTGACGAGAAAACGCATTCCCATAAATTCCTGTTCTCCCGTCAGATGCTGCAGCGGAATATGGTCGCCCCGTTTTTTCAGAAGGGCACGGTACCGCAATTCCGCCTCCGCGTCCATCGGACCTGTCCGTTCTGCCAGAAACCAGGCCCGGCTGATTCCTGTCACAAACTCCAGCAAAAGCCATGCATCCGTCGGTGCATCCGGAATTCCACGGTCTTTCAGATAATTTTCTCCGTATTTCAGCGCCTCATACAGCTTCATGCTTCCGCCGGTTCCTCCGTATTCGCATCTTCTGTCTCATAATGCGTACCGAACTGCTCATTTTCAAACTTTTTCCAGTCAAACACTGCTTCCACAGAAGCAATCGCCACTTCAATCATGGAGTCATCCGGCTCCTTCGTTGTCAGATGCTGCATCGCCATTCCCGGTTTGCTCAGAAGATTGACAATCTTGCTGTCTGATTTTCCCGCAAGACGGATAAACTCATAGGAAACACCGGCAATCAGCGGCAACAGCGCAAGTCTGAGCACAATCCGCCAGAAGGCCGTATTCACATGGATCAGAGCAAACAGCGGAATACTGAACACCATGATAAACACAATACTGATAAACATTACAATAAACAGAAAACTGGTTCCGCATCTCTTATGCTCCCGGGAGCTGCGGCGGACATTTTCCACATTCAGCTCCAGCCCGTGCTCAATACAGTTAATGCACTTATGCTCTGCTCCGTGATACATAAACGTGCGCTGGATATCCTTCATTCTTGAGATCAGGACGAGATATCCCATAAAGATCACAAGCTTCACAATTCCTTCCACAATCAGAATCAGCATCTCCGAAGTGACAATACTGCGAAGTCCCCGCGAGATAAAGTAGGGCAGCATCATAAACAGAGCAATGGAAAATACGAGAGAGAATATCACAGTCATGGTCATCAGAAGATCATTTTCGCCTTCTTCTTTTTTTCCTGACCCGGAAGATGTTCCTGCCTCCTTTGCCAGCTTTTCCTCACACTTTTTCAGTACCTTCTCAGCTTCCGCATTCTTCCCCTGGTTCCGGAGCTTTTCCGCCCTGGCAGCTGCTTTTTTCCGCGCTTTTTCCTCGCGCTCTGCCTGCTCCTCCTCTGTCTCCTCGGCAAACAGAGAAGCAGAGTACATCAGAGATTTCATGCCAAGTATCAGTGAATCAAAAAAATTCACTACGCCTCTGACAATCGGCAGTCTGACAAAACTTTTCTCCTGCAGCCGGCTGCTGCTGCAGTTCTGGACATCTACGACAATTTTCTGATCGGCAGTCCGAACGGCCACGGCATATTTTCCGCCATTCCGCATCATAACTCCTTCAATGACCGCCTGACCTCCTATACCGGATGGTTTCATTTTTTACCTCCTGCGGCGTATCTGCCGCGCCGCTTTATCCTGTTATTAAAATGGGTGAGATTTTTCAATCTCACCCTCCCTGCTCTCACACTATTTAGATTCAATGCCGTACTTCTTGTTGAATCTCTCAATACGGCCGCGAGCTGCTGCAGCTTTCTGCTGG
The DNA here is from genome assembly GCA_034093895.1 of Candidatus Choladocola sp. Taxonomy (GTDB): domain Bacteria; phylum Bacillota; class Clostridia; order Lachnospirales; family Lachnospiraceae; genus Choladousia. The sequence continues at coordinate 31,000 of JAXEBU010000088.1, forward strand.
CCGGTGTAGAATGAATGGCATTTTGAACAAATTTCTACGTGGATATCTTTCTTTGTAGAACCTGTTACAAAAGTATTTCCGCAGTTGCATGTTACGGTTGCCTGATAATAATTCGGATGGATTCCTTCCTTCATGATTTTCACCTCTTCTTCCTGATTTGTGAACTGCTTATTCCGGCACCGCTGCCGGAATCAATTTCTGGTCAATGCTGCTCTGATGATGCCACAGCAAGTTTTCCCAGACTATCCCTGCAAGTCCCTGCAGTTCTTCGCTGTCAAAAACAACAGTAGAATCATACCATAGTTCCGGACAAAATGCAACAGTTTTAGAAAGTACTAAATAAATTTCTGTCTGCGCACCCGCTGTACCAGTTCTCTGTTATCTTTTGTATGAACAAACATATTCAGAATGTTTTCCACTGCCTCGTCTGATTTCATGCCGTTAAGTGCACGGCGCATGATATAAACAGCTTCCTGCTCCTCGCGGTCCAGCAGCAGATCTTCACGTCTTGTACCGGATTTCGGAATATCGATGGCCGGAAATACTCTTTTCTCTGACAGCTTGCGATCCAGCACCAGTTCCATGTTTCCGGTACCTTTAAATTCCTCGTACACAACATCGTCCATCTTGCTGCCCGTATCCACCAGTGCTGTGGCAAGAATGGTAAGGCTGCCGCCCTCCCGCATCTTTCTTGCTGCTCCGAAGAACCGCTTCGGCATATGAAGCGCTGCCGGATCAAGACCTCCGGACAGTGTACGCCCGCTTGGCGGAACGGTCAGATTGTATGCCCGTGCAAGACGTGTAATGCTGTCCAGCAGAATCGTCACGTTCTCTTTCTGTTCTACGAGACGCTTTGCCCGCTCGATCACCATCTCTGAGACACGTTTATGGTGCTCCGGAAGCTCATCGAAGGTAGAATATATTACTTCCACATTTTCACCGCGGATCGCCTCTTTAATATCAGTCACTTCCTCCGGGCGCTCATCGATCAGCAGAATCAGCAGACGCATATGCGGATCGTTCTGCAGGATGGAATGTGCCACATCTTTGAGCAGCGTCGTCTTTCCTGCCTTCGGAGGCGAGACAATCATTCCACGCTGTCCTTTTCCAATCGGAGAAAACAGATCCACAATCCGCATGGCTACTGCGCTGGATCCGCGCTCCATCCGCATTCTCTCATTGGGAAAAACCGGTGTCATATCTTCGAAATTGTAGCGGCGCATGGCCTCCGCCGGATTTTTTCCGTTGATGGTCTTCAGATAAAGAAGTGCGCCGAATTTTTCCTGCTGGGCCTTGATTCTCGTATTCCCCGAGATAATATCACCCGTCTTCAGATTAAATTTGCGGATCTGGGACGGAGAAACGTACACATCATTCTCCCCGGGAAGATAATTGTCACTGCGGATAAACCCATATCCGTCAGGCATAACTTCCAGAATGCCGGAAGCCACAATGCCGCTGTCCAGCGAAGAGAGATCTGCCGGAGGCCTGTCCCCGCGCATCTCTCCGTTATTCTCTGTGCGATCCCGACGCATCTCACCATTATTGTCCGCGCGTTCCCGACGCATCTCACCGCTGCTCTCTGCGCGTTCACGTCTTCCTTCTCCCTGACTGAAGCTTTGCCGTTCCTGACTGCGATAATCTCGTTTCACGTAATGGGCAGGCTGCTCTGTCTCCTGTTTCATCTCTGCAATCTGTATGATGTCTTCCCTGCTCTTCTCTTTCTCTTCGGCAACTGTTTCCGAAGCGGCACCAGATTCCTGATCTTTCATGTCCTGAGCCAGCATAGCTTCAATGATGCTGCTCTTTTTCATCGTAGAAATACCTTTCATGCCCCGGGCTTTTGCCAGTTCTTTCAAAACTGCCAGGGACAGGGATTCATATTTTTCTCTCATATACACCTCGTCATTATGTCATTATACTGATAGTAGTTTCAATGGTATTACGGGATTGTTGTCTGAAACGACAGAAACGCAATCATAGTTATATCTGGGTCTATTAACTATATCACAGAACCGCAGGAAAAGAAAGTCTAAAATTTCTCTTTTGCCGTCCCAAAATTCCCGGAAAACCGGCGAATTCCGGAACGGCACGCGTCAGCGTCATGTAAGACATTCAGGAGGCAGTCATCCCTCCGATCATTCCTCCTCCCGCACAGAGCAGAAAAGCGGCTGCCCCCTGCAGCAGTCCGGACTGAACGGAGCGGTCTCCCATTCCCGAGACAGCAAGCAGCAGCAGAAAATATACCGTCCCGGTAAGAAGTCCCCACAGATACTTTTTTCTCTCTGCCTTTTTGCCGCAAAGCCAGCCGCCGGCAAAACAGGACAGTGCGTATATCACAAGAATCCCGATTTCCGCCTTTCCATCGTCCGGCTGAAACTTCAGCATCAGAAATGCCAGAAGGAACAAAGAGGCCACTGTCACTCCATAGGCCAGCAGCAGTCCCCCAAGCAGTCTGCCCGCCATCCTTCCTCTTCCCAGAAGATGCTCCAAAACACATCCCTCCTTTGTTCATATATATGTATGATTCTCCGGCTTATGCATGTCTCAAAGTTTGCATTGCATTTTAAGGCAATCTATTGTATGATTCTGTGTAACTGTTACAGATGTATATTTTAAAAGGAGATGATTTTTTGACTTCGGATGACGCCATACAACTACTGGCGCTGTTAATTCTCGTTCTTTTATCTGCATTCTTCTCTTCAGCGGAGACATCACTGACTACGGTAAACAGGATCCGTCTTCAGGCGCTGGCTGATGAGGGAAGCAAACGTGCGGCCACCGCACTGAAAATCACAGACAATTCATCCAAAATGCTCAGTGCGATTCTGATCGGCAACAATCTGGTTAACAACTTTACAACTGCACTTGCCACTGCGCTGGCCATCAAATTTTTCGGAAACGGATCTGTCGGTGCTGTAACCGGTATCCTGACGATAGTGGTTCTTATTTTCGGCGAGATAACCCCGAAAACCTTTGCAACAGCAAATTCGGAAAAACTGGCCCTGGCATACGGAACCATCATCATGATACTGATGAAAATCATGACACCGGTTATTTTCATTATAAATAATATATGCCGCTTCTTTCTGCGCCTCCTGCATGTCGATGCAGACAGCTCCATGAATCCCATGACGGAAAAAGAACTGCGCACCATTGTCGATGTCAGCCACAAGGATGGTGTCATCGAAAAGGAAGAACGGCAGATGATCTACAACGTTGTGGATTTTGGAGACTCTCAGGCAAAGGATGTTATGGTGCCTCGGGCAGATATGGTAATGATCAGCGAAACGGCCTCCTACGATGAAATTCGGGAGATCTTTCGTGCAGAAAAGTACACACGCCTTCCTGTCTATCAGAACGACCGTGACAATATCACCGGTATTCTGAATATAAAAGATTTCTTTTTCTGCAGCGGAGGAGACAATTTCAGAGTCACGGACGTAATGTATGAGCCGCATTTTACGTATGAATTCAAAAAAACCTCCGAGCTTCTCATGGAAATGCAGAAAAATTCCGTCAGCATCTCCATTGTCCTCGATGAGTACGGTGCTTCCGTTGGTATGGTTTCTCTGGAGGACCTGCTGGAAGAAATCGTAGGTGAAATCAGAGACGAATATGATGAAGATGAAAAGGATCTGATTCAGAAGCTTTCCGATCGGGAATATCTGATCGAAGGTTCCGTCAAGCTGGATGATATCAACGACGCACTGGGGCTTTCCCTCTCTTCCGGGGAATACGACTCCATCGGCGGCCTGGTCATCGAGATGCTTGATCACCTTCCCGAAGAAAACGAATCCGTTGTCACAGAAGACGGCATCCTTCTTGTTGTCCGAAAAATGGATAAAAACAGAATAGAAACGGTTCATGTGACACTTCCCGAGCAGAACTCCCTGTCCCCGGAAAACGAACCGGAAGAATAAACTGCCGCAGATATATTAAGGCTTCCTGTATCCGGTGTACACCTTGTCTTCCCGACATCTGTACACCCGGATATCAGGAAGCCTTTTTACATATGCTCCGGCAATGGGAAAATCATTCAGTCGGATATAATTCTCGTAGCCCAGACTGCATCTCCTGAAATTCCGGAGGTGATGATGCCCACCCTCGAATTGGCTGCCTGAACAACCTGCCCGTTTCCGATATACATGCTGACATGGTATACGTATCCGTTCCGGGCATAAAAGATCAGGTCCCCGGGTTCTGCCGCCGATATCGGAATCTGCATTCCGTATCCCGCCTGTGCTTCCGCCACACGAGGCAGTGAATATCCGAAATTAGCGTATACGCTCTGTACAAAACCGGAACAGTCTGCTCCGTTGGTCAGGCTGGTTCCGCCCCATACGTACGGATTTCCAACAAACCGGAGGGCAAAATTAACTATTGCCTGCCTGGTCAGTGCTGACTGAGAAGCCGCCTTCACGGAAGTCAGCGTATAATAACAGGCCTTATTGTCTTTCGGTTCGATCATCACATCTGCAAGAGACATATTGTTCTCTCCCTTTGCAGATACGACAGCTGCCGCTGTCTGGCCCGTTTTCAGACTGCTTCTGCGGACAAATCCCCTTGCATTTCCCGATTCGACAAAAACCCATTCCTCTCCGTCGTCTGCCAGTATATAACAGAGATCTCCATCCGACATCTCTCCTGTCACTCTGGAATCATCTTTTTTCTGCTCATGGATCTGCGTATTTCCCGAAGCGACTGCATACTTCTTTTCAGCAATGACATTTTGCACGGTAGTATGTGTATAACTGTACGCCTCATTTTCTGTCCTGGCCACCAGAAGTCTTGCAGACGGAAGTTCATCCATCCCCTTGATCTTTACAATCCTGTCCGCCACTTCATCCTTAACCGTATCCTCCGATTTTATAAAACCGCGGACATTGCCTGATTCAATGTAATACCAGCCATCGCCGTCATCCGCCAGAATATAACAGATACCGTAATACTCCAGTTCACCCACACATCTGGCCTCTTCGGATTTGCTCTCGTAAACGGAGGCTCCCTCCCGGCTGCTTACAACTGCATACCGTTTCTCCACCTGTGTAAATCGAAATTCAATGGAAATATCAGGCGGAACCACGATATTCTGGTGGGCAATCAGCGCCGCATTCGATCCGTATCCGGATCTCTCTGACTCTGACTCCTTTTCCGTTTCCTTTTTTGTTTCTTTTTCTTTCTCTTTTTCTGTCGTTTTTTCCGTTTCCTTCTCTGTTTCCTTTTCGGTACCGCGCTCCGATTCCGAATCCGGCTCAGTTGAAGTCTCCCCCGGTGTTTCCGGCTGCTGTGTCTCAGTCTGCTGATTCTCACTCTCCCGGTTCCCGCCGGCTTCTTCCGGCTTTGTTTCCGTTGGAGGTTCCGTCGGTGCTTCCGTTGGCTTTTCTGTCGGTGGTTCCGTCGGTGCTTCTGTCGGTGCTTCCGTCGGCTTTTCTGTCGGCGCTTCCGTCGGTGCTTCCGTCGGCGCTTCTGTCGGCTTTTCCGTCGGCTTTTCTGTCGGCGTTTCTGATGCAGGAGCAACCGATTGTTCTTCGCTCTCTGCCGCCAGAACCGTATTCACAGTCTCTATTGTCATATCTGTATAATCAAACCGACTGCCAACGGTACCGGCTGCCAATGCAGTCACAGTACACAAAGCAGCGGTCAGTAACTTCTTTCTGCGCATTTTGTTCCCCTCTCAGATACTGCCGTTCCGCGGTAAATCGGACATTCGGAATCCGTTTCACTGCCTGCCATACCCAAATAACTGCCATACAGCTATTCGGCTAAATTGTACATTCTGGTATTTTAACACAAAAAAACTGTGATGTAAAGTTTTGAGCCTGATCCTTTCCGGTCTCAGGCCCACTGTCATTTTTCTTTATTCAGACCACGTATTTTTAAAGAACAGAATCAGCAGCGGGAATATCTCCAGTCTTCCCACCAGCATATCAAAAATCAGTACTGCCTTGGAGAAATCGGAAAACATCCCGAAGTTCCCGGTAGGACCTACGATTTCCAGTCCCGGACCTATGTTGTTTATCGTTGCCGCAACTGCCGTAAAGTTCGTCGTAAAATCAAAATTGTCCACGGAAATCAGAAGAACTGACACCGCAAAAATCAGAAAATAAGAAGCAAGAAAAACATTGACCGATCTCACTACGGAATGCTCCACTACTCTTCCGTCCATTTTCAGTTTTTTCACGTTATGCGGATGCACAATCACATCCACCTCTTTTACGATGGATTTCAGAAGGATTATAATACGCGAAACCTTGATTCCGCCTCCCGTACTGCCCGCACACGCACCGATAAACATCAGCATAACGAGAAGTGTCCTGGAGAATACAGGCCATTTGTTAAAATCCGCAGTGGCAAAACCGGTTGTCGTGATAATCGATCCCACCTGGAAGGCCGCCTGCTGAAGCGCTTCCAGTACACTGGGAAACATTCCCGATATATTGATGGTGATCAGCAGTATCGACGCCCCGATAATGATAAAGTACGCCTGAACCTCTCCTGTCTGTGATGCTGCTTTAAATTTTCTCTTCAGCATCAGATAATACACATTAAAATTGACACCGAACAGAATCATAAACACGGTGACAACAACCTGAATATACACCGAATATCCTGCAATACTGTCGTTTTTGATTCCGAATCCTCCGGTACCGGCTGTACCGAACATGGTCGTCAGCGCATCAAACAGCGGCATTCTCCCAAGAAGAAGAAAAACCAGCTGGAGCAGGCTGAGCCCCACATACATTTTATACAGCAGAACCGCCGTACTCTTCACCTTCGGC
>JAXEBU010000089.1:0-4077 GCA_034093895.1 Candidatus Choladocola sp.
TGGCTGTCTGTACGGACCTCTTCGATGGTACTGTCCGGTTCTCCTGTATAGGAGATATTTACCGTTGCATTTTCAATCGGAATGTTTTGTTCCGATACGGCAGTGACCTGCAGTGTTCCGGTGTCTGTCATATCAGTCCGGGCAGCTTTCAGAAGAAAACGGTCAGAATTTGAAATCATGAAAATCTCCTGTAAAACACTTACTTTTACAGTATGTGGAAATACGGAAGATGTGAAAGAATTTATTTTAAAACATGAGAAAAACTTATTGAAATATAAAACAAGATATGGTAGAATCAAACGAATTTGAGCAAAAACAGCACAAACTGAAGACATTATAATGAATCACAGAGAAAGGAGTGCGATGACACAATGAAAGCTTTTCTGATTCTGGAAGACGGCACGGTATTTCAGGGTACGAGTATCGGATCGCCGCGTGAGGTAATCAGTGAAATCGTTTTTAATACGTCAATGACCGGTTATCTGGAGGTGCTGACGGATCCCTCTTACGCAGGACAGGCAGTGGCGATGACTTATCCGCTGATTGGAAATTATGGTATCTGTTATGAAGACATGGAATCGGAAAGACCATGGCTGGATGCTTTTATCGTCCGCGAATTATCACGTCTCCCCAGTAACTTCCGATCGGAAGACACAATTCAGAATTTCTTATTGAAGTATGATATACCGGGAATTGCCGGAATCGATACACGCGCTCTCACAAAAATTCTCCGTGAAAAAGGCACCATGAATGGCTGTATTACGACGGACGAAAATTATCAGATAGACGAAATCCTTCCCAGACTTGCAGCATATACAACAGGAAAAGTGGTAGAAAAAGTAACCTGCAGGGAAAAGTACGTGCTGGAGGGCAGCGGACCGAAGGTGGCACTGCTGGATCTGGGAGCCAAGAGAAATATTGCCAGAAGTCTGAACAGACGCGGCTGCCAGGTGACGGTGTATCCGGCACTTACGAAGGCAGAAGAGATTCTGGCAGCAAAACCTGACGGAATCATGCTCTCCAACGGACCGGGCGATCCGAAGGAGTGCACTTCCATTATCGAAGAGATCCGTAAGCTTTATGAATCAGACGTTCCGATCTTTGCCATCTGTCTCGGACATCAGCTGATGGCGCTGGCCAACGGAGCAGATACGCACAAGATGAAATACGGCCACAGAGGCGGAAATCATCCGGTACGTGACCTGAAGACGGGACGCGTCTATATTTCTTCTCAGAATCACGGATACGTGGTTGATACGGATCATCTGGATCCTGCCGTTGCAGTGCCCGCATTTGAAAACGTCAATGACGGAACGAACGAAGGACTTGCATATACAGGAAAGAATATTTTTACGGTACAGTATCATCCGGAAGCATGTCCGGGACCGCAGGATTCGGGATATCTGTTTGACCGCTTTATGAAAATGATGGAGGTGGATGCGTAATGCCGAAGAATCCGGATATCAGAAAAGTACTTGTAATCGGTTCCGGACCAATTATTATCGGTCAGGCCGCAGAGTTCGACTATGCAGGTACACAGGCGTGCCGTTCTCTGAAAGAAGAAGGAATTGAAGTAGTTCTGCTGAATTCCAATCCGGCAACTATTATGACGGATAAGGATATTGCGGACAAAGTATATATCGAGCCGCTCACCGTGGAAGTGGTGGAACAGCTGATCCTGAAAGAGCAGCCGGACAGCGTCCTTCCCACACTGGGCGGTCAGGCCGGTCTGAACCTTGCGATGGAGCTGGAAGAACGCGGTTTCCTGAAAGAGCACAATGTGAGACTGATCGGAACCACGGCAGAGACGATCAAAAAAGCAGAAGACCGTCTGGAGTTCAAGAGTACCATGGAAAAAATCGGAGAGCCGGTGGCACCGTCCAAGGTTGTGGAGAGTGTGGAAGAAGGTGTGGAATTTACACAGTCCATCGGATATCCGGTCGTGCTGCGTCCTGCCTATACCCTTGGCGGCAGCGGCGGCGGTATCGCTCACAATTACGAAGAACTGGTGGAGATTCTGGAAAACGGACTGCGTCTGAGCCGTGTCGGCCAGGTCCTTGTGGAGCGCTGCATCGCAGGCTGGAAAGAAATCGAGTATGAAGTAATGCGTGACGGCAGCGGCAATGTGATTACCGTATGTAACATGGAAAACATTGATCCGGTAGGCGTTCACACAGGTGACAGTATTGTAGTGGCTCCGTCGCAGACACTGGGTGACAAAGAGTATCAGATGCTGCGTACCTCCGCGCTGAATATTATCAGCGAACTGAAAATCACAGGCGGATGCAACGTGCAGTTCGCACTTCATCCCACGAGTTTTGAGTACTGTGTTATCGAGGTAAATCCGCGTGTAAGCCGTTCTTCTGCCCTGGCTTCCAAAGCAACCGGCTATCCCATTGCCAAAGTGGCAGCAAAAATTGCCCTTGGTTATACGCTGGATGAGATTAAAAATGCGATAACAGGAAAAACGTACGCAAGCTTTGAACCGATGCTGGATTACTGCGTCGTAAAAATGCCGAGGCTTCCGTTCGATAAATTCATCAGTGCCAGCCGAAAGCTGACCACACAGATGAAGGCAACCGGTGAAGTTATGAGTATCTGCAACAGCTTTGAGGGCGCTCTGATGAAAGCGATCCGTTCCCTGGAGCAGCATGTGGACTGTCTGCTTTCCTATGATTTTTCGGCGCTTACCGATGAGGAACTGGAAAAACAGCTTTCCTGTGTGGATGACCGGAGAATCTGGGTAATTGCGGAAGCACTGCGCCGCGGCGTGTCTTATGAAAAGATTCACCAGATCACGATGATCGATATCTGGTTTATTGACAAACTTGCCATAATCGTTGAGATGGAAAACGCGCTGAAGACCCGGGAACTGACACCGGAGCTGCTGAAAGAGGCAAAGCGGATTGAGTTCCCGGATAATGTGATTGGTCGTCTGACAGGAAAAACAGAAGAAGAAATTAAAAATATGCGGTATGAAAACGGGATAGTGGCAGCATATAAGATGGTTGATACGTGTGCGGCAGAATTTGAAGCCACAACTCCGTACTATTACTCTGTATTTGGCAGCGAAAATGAAGCTGTGAAAACCGACGGACGGAAGAAGGTTCTGGTTCTCGGCTCCGGTCCGATTCGGATCGGACAGGGGATCGAATTTGATTTCTGTTCCGTACACTGTACCTGGGCGTTTGCAAAAGAAGGATACGAGACCATTATCATCAATAATAATCCGGAGACGGTAAGTACAGACTTTGATATTGCAGACAAGCTGTATTTTGAGCCGCTGACACCGGAAGATGTGGAAAATGTGGTTCGACTGGAACAACCGGACGGAGCAGTCGTGCAGTTTGGAGGTCAGACAGCCATCAAGCTGACAGAGGCTCTGATGAAGATGGGCGTAACCATACTCGGTACATCGGCAGAAAATGTGGATGCGGCAGAAGACAGAGAGCTTTTTGACGCGATTCTGGAAAAATGCAGTATTCCGAGACCGTCAGGCCATACGGTGTTTACGGCGGAGGAAGCCAAAAAAGCTGCGAATGAACTGGGCTATCCCGTACTTGTACGTCCTTCCTACGTGCTGGGAGGACAGGGCATGCAGATTGCAATTAACGATGAGGATGTGGAACAGTATATCGGAATCATCAATCAGATTGCCCAGGAGCACCCGATTCTCGTGGACAAATACCTGGTGGGAAAAGAAATCGAAGTGGACGCTGTATGTGACGGCGAGGATGTCCTGATTCCCGGAATCATGGAACATATTGAACGTGCCGGAATTCACTCAGGTGACAGTATTTCCGTATATCCTGCACAGAGTATTTCTCAGAAGATCAAACGTGTGATAGAAGAGTATACGAGAAAACTGGCCCGTTCACTCCATGTAATCGGACTGATCAATATTCAGTTTATTGTAAGCAACGAAGAGGTGTACGTAATTGAAGTCAATCCGCGTTCCAGCCGTACCGTTCCATACATCAGCAAGGTTACGGGTATTCCGATTGTGCCCCTTGCCACGAAGGTGATTCTCGGCAAAAAAATCCGGGAGCTGGGCTATACACCGGGACTTCAGCCGGA
>JAXEBU010000090.1:0-3495 GCA_034093895.1 Candidatus Choladocola sp.
GGTCCTGATGGAAAATGAAGCAAACCTGTCGGTACTCGGTGAATGGGCCCACTGCCACCATACAAACGAAATGCTGTATATCAGTGTCCATGCCGGCATCGGCGTCGGAATCATCATGCGCAACCAGCTGGTCAAAGGCAAAAACGGATATGCCGGTGAATTCGGTCATTCTATTATTGAATTTGACGGAAGGCTCTGTCCCTGCGGCAACCGCGGCTGTCTGGAACAGTACGCATCGGAACGGGCGCTTTTTGCAGATCTTTCCGCTGCAAAGAATCAGCCTGTCACTGTGTCCGAATTTGGACGCTTATATCACAGAAAAGATCCTGATGCACAAAAGCTGATGGACAATTTTATCAAATATATGTCCATCGCCATTAATAATTTGCTAAATACCTTTAATCCTGATATTATAGTATTGAACAGTGTACTGAATATGTACCACCCCGGTCTGTGCGATGATATTATGGCCGGTCTTCACAACAAAATGAAAAAATACTGCCATCTTGTTCCCTCAACACTGCAGGATTCTTCAATCCTGCTGGGAGGAGTCTATCTGATTCAGAATCAGTTTCTCTATCCCAGTTATCTGTAGGGGAACAGGCAGCATTTCAGTCCGTCAAAGGGAGGGATCCAGTTATGAAAAAACAGATATTTGCCATCCTGTCTGCAGCTGTACTGGCGGCAGGCTGCACTGTCACCATAACATCTGCCGAAGAAGGGCAGCTTCTTGAGCTTAAGGAAGTCACAGAAACAAAAGAACTGTCACCGTCTTCTGCCCAGAGCAGCGAAGATGATTATTCTTTTACTGTGGGCATCTGTCAGCTTGTACGGCACAATGCTCTGGACAGTGCCGCATCAGGCTTTCAGGATGCACTGACAGAAAGCCTGGGAAACCGTGTCACTTTTGATGTACAGAATGCCCAGGGAGATCTTGCCACCTGTTCTGCCATTGCCAACGGATTTGTTTCCCGGGAGGTGGATCTGATTCTGGCAAACGCCACACCTGCGCTTCAGGCATGCATTACTGCCACCGCTGATATTCCGATCCTGGGAACATCAGTCACCGATTATGCTGCAGCACTGCAGATGGATGAATTTGACGGCATTGTCGGCGGCAATATTTCCGGTACTTCCGATCTGGCACCGCTGAACAAACAGGCTGCAATGATTGCAGAACTTTTCCCCGGAGCAAAGCAGATCGGTCTTCTCTACTGCTCAGCCGAACCGAATTCCCAGTATCAGGTCGATGTGGTTTGGGAAGAACTGGAATCCATGGGATATACCTGCAGGATGTACTCTTTCAGCGATTCCAATGATCTGTCTGCCGTCACACTGGATGCAAGTTCCAACTGTGATGTAATCTACGTACCTACAGATAACACAATCGCATCCAATGCTGAACTGATAGCCAACATCTGCCGACCGGCCTGTGTCCCTGTGATAGCCGGCGAAGAGAGTACCTGCCGCATCTGCGGTGTCGCAACGCTTTCGATCGATTATTATGATCTGGGATATCAGACGGGAAAAATGGCTCTGCGTATCCTGACAGAGAATGCTGACATTTCCAAAATGCCGGTGGAATACGCAACAGAATATACGAAACGATATAATGAAGAGATCTGCAGTGAAATGGACATTACCGTTTTGGAGGATTACGAGATACTGGCAGATGACTGATCAGAGAAGAATAAAAGAAGACAAGCCTGCCATTAACTCCCCTACGATGAAAAAGGATTCCCGTCAGCCGGTGAAAGCCTGTTGCAGCAACAGGGCAGTCATCCGCTACGGAAATCCTTTTTTCAGTTATCGGTGTTTATTTTATCTCCACAAGCTCATATTCTCTCGTACCGTATCCCAGTGCGGCGGCAGCTTCCACCGTCAGGATTCCGTTGCGGGATTCAATTCGCTCAACGAGATGGTCTCTTCCGGGATCATCCGACGCATATACGAGATCGAGACAGGCCTGATCGATGGCCACCGGATCAAGGGATGCAAGCACACCGATGTCCTTCATACAGGGATCTTCTGCCACTGCACAGCAGTCACAGTCCACAGACATATTCTTCATAACATTAATGTATGCAAGATTTCCCTTCAGGTATTCTACAACTGAGCCTGCGGCATCCGCCATGGCACAGAGGAAAGAGTCGTGATCGGAAGTCCAGAAAGCATCCGTATCTCCCACTCCGTGAATATACTGTTTTCCATAGGAAGAAGCTACACCGATGGAAAGCTGCTTCAGCGCTCCGCCGTATCCGCCCATGGGATGTCCTTTAAAATGAGAAAGCACCAGCATAGAATCGTATTTTGCAAGATCTTTACCGACGTAGTTTTTCTTTATCATCTTTCCGTTCGGAATATCGAGCTCCATATCCGGCCCTTCCGCATCCAGCAAAGCCACATCAAAGTATTTGCTCCATCCATGATCCTCCATAGTCTTCATATGCTTCTCTGTTGTATTGCGGCCACCCTCATAAGCAGTATTACACTCAACCACAGTTCCGCCCACTGCATCAATTACAGGTTTCCAGAATTCCGGCTTCAGAAAGTTCTGGTTCCCCACTTCACCTGAATGCAGTTTAATTGCCACTTTTCCCGGCAGTTCTCTGCCAAGAAGGCGATACATTTCAAGCACCTTTTCCGGTGTTATCGTTTTTGTAAAGTAAACGGTAGGTTTCATTCATCCATTCCCCCTGTTTTTCTTTCTACTTTACCCTATTTTCCCGGGAAATGCAAGTAGGTCTGCCGGCACAGTGTCTGGAATACGCTGCACCTTCTGGTTTACTGGATGGAAATTACTTTGTAATCCTTGTCCTCTACCGCTTTTTTCAGTACTTCATCTGCAATTTCGCTGTTAAGTGTCACCACAGCTGTTCCAGTTTCATGGCTGACAACTGCCTCTGCAACCTCCGGAAATGATTCCAGACATTTCTTTACGGCTGCTTCACAGTGTCCACACATCATACCTTCAATTGTCATCGTTTTTTTCATCGTTGTCTTCTCCTTTTCTTCTTTGTCTCTGTCTTTTCTGTTTTTTCCTTTGTTTTTTCTTTTTTTATCTTTTACCGCATCATACATACGGAAGAGATTCAGTCTCAGTGCGTTCGTCACTACGCAGAAGCTGGAAAGGCTCATGGCAGCCGCTCCGAACATGGGATTCAGCTTCCATCCGAATATAGGATACCACAACCCGGCCGCCAGCGGAATACCCACCACATTGTAAAAGAATGCCCAGAACAAGTTTTCATGGATATTTTTCAGAGTAGCCCGGCTCAGACGGATAGCTGCCGGTACATCCGTCAGCCTGCTTTTCATTAGAACAACGTCAGCCGCATCGATGGCAATATCGGTACCAGCTCCGATGGCAATTCCGATATCTGCTCTCGTAAGTGCCGGTGCATCGTTGATTCCGTCACCGACCATCGCCACTTTTCCTTTCTGTTTCAGTTCACGGATCACATTCTCCTTTCCTTCCGGAAGCACACCGGCAAT
>JAXEBU010000091.1:0-7575 GCA_034093895.1 Candidatus Choladocola sp.
CACTGCAACAGCGATTCCTTCATCCACATCCTTCACTCGTACAATACCGAGGATCGGCATCATCAGCTCTTCCCAGATCAGCGGATTTGTCTTCTCACCTTCAAAAATGATGCAGCGGATCTCATCGCCGACGGTAACACCGATCTTCTCCAGAAGAACCTTTGCGCTTCTGCCGACACATTTACGGTTCAGGGAACGCTTTCCATCCTTCTCCACGAACACGGTTTTGATCAGTCTGTCCACTTCATCTTTGCTTGCGTGATAGCAGCCTGCCTGCTCCATGTGGTAAATCAGCTCATCAGCGATGGAATCAACTGCCACTACTTCCTTCTCTGCGATACATGGAAGATTGTTATCAAAGGTACAGCCGTTAATAATATCCTCTGCCGCTTTCTGAAGTCTTGCAGTCTCATCCACAAGTACCGGCGGATTGCCTGCACCTGCTCCCATCGCCCTCTTTCCGGAGGAAAGCACTGTGGTCACCACTCCCGGACCGCCTGTGGCAACGAGAAGAGATATATCCTTGTGTCCGAAAATCGTCTTGCTCACTTCCATGGTCGGAACCTCAACTGCAGTAGCAACGTTGTCCGGTCCGCCCGCCTCGATACTGGAACGGTTTACCATGTCAATTGCCAGATTGGAAACATTCTTGGCAGCAGGATGCGGAGCAAACACAACTGTATTTCCGGCTGCGATCATTCCGATGGAATTGCAGATGACGGTCTCTGACGGGTTGGTGGACGGACAAACCGCACCGATCACACCCCAGGGACCCATCTCTGTCAGTGTCAGGCCTCTGTCACCTGACCATGCAATGGTGGAAAGATCTTCCGTTCCCGGTGTTTTCTCAGCTACCAGCTGATGTTTCAGAATCTTGTGGCCTACATTTCCCATACCCGTCTCTTCCACGCCGAGTTCTGCGAAGGTTTTGGCCATTTCCAGTGTATGTTTCCGGATATTGGCAATAATCTTCTCTCTGAATTCCAGCGGCATCGGCTGTATCTCAGCCTGAGCAGCCTTTGCAGCTGCAATTGCCTCTTCTGCCGTCTGAAAAATTCCGTGCAGCTTCTTTACCGGCTTCTGTGCCGCTGTATCAGCTGCGCCCATACCCTTTAAAACGTTCCGGACAATCTCCTGAATTTCCTGTTCATTAATTGCCATGAATCTGCCTCCTTATTTCATCTGGGCAAGAATTTTCTTGGTTACTTCAGCAACAATCTTCTCAAGATCTGCATCGGATGAATCTGCACCGCAGCTGCAGGAACCGCCGCATGCATGGCATCCCTTGCCCGGTCCGTTCAGCTCTGCACAGAGATTTGCCGGATGTTTTCCGGGAAGTCCCATTTTTCTTCTGATCTCATACAGTTTTGCGATCTGCTCTTTGTCGAATTCCTTCGGTCCGCCGAGAACCTTTGACTGATACAGAAGCTGTGCATAGAACTCTACAGATTCCATCTTCATATATGCAGCAAGAAGATCTGTGCTCCATGTCAGTGCTCCGTGGCTCTCAAGAAGAACTGCATCGTAGTACGGCAGATATTTCTCAAGTCTGTCCGGAATCTCGTTTGTGGACGGTGTACCGTACTCAGCGATCGGAACACATCCCAGAGCAATAACAGCTTCCGGCATAATCGGCTGTGTAAGCGGAATGCCTGCGATTGCAAATGAGGTAGCGTATACCGGATGAGCATGTACCACGGCTCCTACATCCGGTCTCTTCTGATATACACGCATATGCATCTTGATTTCAGATGACGGTCTGAAGTTTCCGTTTGCCTGGATTACATTTCCGTTCGCATCCACCTTACAGATGTACTCCGGTGTCATAAATCCTTTGGAAACACCGGTCGGCGTGCACAGAAATTCGTTGTCGTTGAGCTTAACGGAAAAGTTACCGTCGTTTGCAGCAACCATATTTCTGTCGTAAACACGTTTGCCGATATCGCACATCAATTTTTTGATTTCATACTCGTTCATTGCCATGGATAAATCCTCCTTGCATGTTTGTTTGTGTTGTTTTTGTTTTGATTTAATTCATTTTACCACGCATTCCACCAAAAATCAACTGATTTTTCAAGTTTTTGAACTTTGTCGAAAAACGTATTTTTTCCCGTAAATTCAAGGTTTTTTCAAGATTCTTCCATCATCGCTCATAAAACCAAACAAAACCAAATATGTTTGTCAATCCACAGATCATCCCGAAACACCATCATGAACTGCAATGTTTTCAAATTATATGGCCGGAAAGACTTGCTTTTTTCCTTTTTTTCGGTAAAATAGGAAACAGTTGTAATAAGGATAAAGATTTTAAAAAGTATGAAAAGAATGAGGGTTTGATATGATTAGTGCAAATAATGTGACACTGAGACTCGGCAAGAAAGCTCTGTTTGAAGATGTAAACATCAAATTTACCGAAGGCAACTGCTACGGTCTGATCGGAGCAAACGGTGCCGGAAAATCAACTTTCCTGAAAATTCTTTCCGGAAAGCTGGAAACAACGAAAGGTGACGTTGTCATGACACCGGGACAGCGTCTTTCTGTCCTGGAACAGGATCACTTCAAATATGATGAATATCCTGTCCTCGATACAGTCATCATGGGCAACCAGCGTCTGTATGACATTATGAAAGAAAAGGAAGCAATCTACGCAAAGGAAGATTTTACAGATGAAGATGGTATCCGCGCCAGCGAACTGGAAGGTGAATTTGCCGAAATGAACGGTTGGGAGGCAGAATCCGACGCTGCCACGCTGTTAAACGGTCTCGGCATTGACCCGTCCCTTCACTACAGCCTCATGAAAGACCTGAACGGAAATGAAAAGGTGAAAGTACTGCTGGCCCGTGCCCTGTTCGGCAATCCCGATATCCTTCTTCTGGACGAGCCGACCAACCATCTTGATCTGGATGCAATCAACTGGCTGGAAGAATTTCTGATCAACTTTGACAATACGGTTATTGTAGTTTCCCATGACCGTTATTTTCTGAATAAGGTCTGCACTCAGATCGCGGATATCGATTACGGCAAGATTCAGCTTTACGCCGGTAACTATGATTTCTGGTACGAGTCAAGTCAGTTGCTGATCAAGCAGATGAAGGAAGCAAACAAGAAAAAAGAAGAAAAGATCAGGGAACTTCAGGAATTTATCTCCCGTTTCTCCGCCAACGCTTCCAAATCAAAGCAGGCTACTTCCAGAAAACGTGCTCTGGAAAAAATTCAGCTGGATGAAATCAAACCTTCCAGCAGAAAGTATCCGTACATTGATTTCCGGCCGAACCGCGAGATCGGAAATGAAGTACTGAAAGTGGAGAATCTTTCCAAAACCATTGACGGCGTGAAAGTTCTTGACAATCTGACCTTTACTCTCGGTCACGATGACAAGGTGGCTCTCGTAGGCGGAAATGAACTTGCTAAGACTACATTTCTTCAGATCCTCATGGGAGAAATGGAGCCGGACGAAGGTACATTCAAGTGGGGCGTTACGACTTCCCAGGCATACTTCCCAAAGGATAGCACAAAAGAATTTGACAGTGAACTGACGATCGTAGACTGGCTGACTCAGTTTTCCGAAATCAAAGATGCCACCTACGTCCGCGGCTTCCTTGGCCGTATGCTGTTTGCCGGTGACGACGGTGTAAAGAAACTGAAAGTGCTTTCCGGAGGCGAGCGTGTCAGATGTCTTCTCTCAAAGATGATGATTTCAGGCGCCAACGTACTGCTGCTGGATGAGCCGACCAACCATCTTGATATGGAATCCATCACGGCGCTGAACAACGGGCTGATCAAATTCCCGGGTGTTCTGATCTTCTCTTCCCGTGACCATCAGATTGTCCAGACAACTGCCAACCGTATTATGGAGATTCTGCCAAACGGCAAACTGATTGACAAGATTACCACATACGATGAGTATCTGGAAAGTGATGAGATGGCAAGAAAGCGTCAGGTTTACTCCAACGACGAAAAACCGGAAGACAACTGATCTTCCGGAAAAACCAAATCAGAGGCTGCTGCAGTATATATCTCCGGAATTCCCGTATCCGAATTCCCTTATTACATATACTGCAGCAGCCCCTTTTTTCTTCGATGATATCTGCTTCACCGGATATCCCGGTTAAAAGGATCCCGTATGGCCGCCGGCACTGCCCCCGTCGGAAGTAGAATGGGTACTGCTACCGCCCGATCCGTCATTATCGCGTTCGATCCTTCTTCTGGAAACGGTGCGGTAAAGAAACAGATCCTTTGCTCTCGTAATATGGAAGCTTCCGCTTCTTACGTACTCCTGTGCCTTATCATTGGGAGCCACCGATTTCAGCTGGAGAAACAGTACAAGCAGTACAATTCCCGCAGCCACAATCCCCACTCCAAAAGCAATACAAAGCCGCAGCCACATGGCCATCGGTTCGCTGTACTTATGATCCACATCGTACGGTCTGTTTTTCTCAGCTTCCTTCATAAATTCATCAGCCAGGCTGACATATTTTTCAAATGCTCCGTAATAATTACCTTCCGTGAGATCATCGGAAATCAGCTCATCCATCCGTTCCAGCCCATAATCTGTAAAAATTGAGATCGCCTTACCTCTTGTAGCAAAATGGAATTTCCGTTCACCCATGCTGACCATCAGAATAATACCGTCCAGATTGTCTCCGTAACCGTAGCCGTTCTGATAGTAATAATCATCGGTATAATCCTGCGGGCTTTTGCCCTGACAGGAATCGGTTGTCACAAGGACAACATCACACCGGTATTTTTCGGCTACCTCCGTCATTTCATCCTGCAGCTTCTTCTCCTCTTTTTCTGTAAGAAGATCTGCCATATCCGTTACCTTCTGTTCGTTCGCTTTTGCAGGAATACACAGAACAAACAGCAGCAATAATATCACAAAATACCTCAAACCTGTTTTTTTCATTCTGTGTTCCTCCTAAAACAGCATGGTAATCAGCATCGTCAGAAGAAAAGATGCTGTAAAAACTCCGGCCGCGATTCCAACTGCCTTTCCTTTGTCTGTAGGAAGGTTGCCCACAAACTTTCCTGTCTGGCCGTTCATGGCAAATGTATACTTTTCTCCTTTGTACATCGTATTCAGCACCCATACCGGCAGGAGTGCATACGTGATTCTTCCCTGTTTCAGCCGGATTCCCGTGTGTTCCGGTATACATGAACTGTATCCGGCCACAGTATCCATAAATGAATTTACGGTACTTGTACGAATCCGCTCATTTGCACGTGCAGCACATTCTTCTGAAGAAACATCATACTTATCTGCCAGATAGCCTGCAAGATATGCCGTCTGAAAATCCACCGCTTCTTCAAGATGAAACGGTTCAATAGATTCCATCAACGCATCCTCCATCTTCCTGGAGCCATCCACCGGTACATTGTCAAATCCAATCTCTCCGCTCCGGCTCACAAGGAAATGGTCGGTAGCCGTATACTCATAATCGCCTGACGTCCAGAAAGACAGTCTTGTCGCGCGGCACCGGATATCCGCTTCTGCATCACAGTCATACAGCCAGAAGGGGACGTATACTCCCTTGATTTCTTTGATTCTGTTTTCTTTTTTGAAAAGAGAAGGAAGAAGAGCCTTCCCTTTCAGATGATTTCTCAGCCTGTTTTCTGCCTCTTTTTTGTCCAGCTTGAACGGTATTACAAGATCAGGTTTCAGCATACCGGAAAGCTGTTTCATCACAATCACCGGATTGCCGCAGTACGGACAGCTGGACGCAGCCATTGTTCTGTCTGCGACAATTTCACCGCCGCAGGACTCACAGACGTAGGAAACAAGATTACCATTCTCATCTCCCATCTCTTCTCTGGACTGTGCAACGTTCTCTGCCTGCCAGCCCGGATCCGTATCCTCCTCCATATTTTCCTGTTCAAACTGCTTTAACGTATCAAGCTCGAATTCCGTATCGCAGTAAGGACATTTCATTTTCTGTATACGGCTGTCGAAGGTTATGGCTCCTCCGCAGCACGGACACTTGTATTCCAGAATTCCAGACATATGTATTTCCTCCTACGGGCGTTTTGCTCCGCATTCTGAACAGAATTTACCTTCATTGACCGCTCCGCAGCTGCAGGTCCACGGTCCTTCCGGCCTTTTGGCTCCGCATTCCGAACAGAATTTTCCTGTATTAACGGCTCCGCAGGTACATTTCCACTGCGTCTCCGGCTTCTTTGCACCGCACTCCATACAGAACTTTCCTGTATTGACGGCTCCGCAGGTACACTTCCAGCTGCCTGCAGGTGTACCTGCACCGGCCGGCTGAGCCTGCTGTTGTGCCGCATTCTGCTGTGCTCCCATGGCAAAAAGATTCTGCACGTTGGATCCGCCTGCCTGTGAGGCCATTCCCATACCCATAAACCCTGTCATTGCACCGGCCGTATTGGAAGCTGCTGCACGCATGGCATCTGCCTGTGCTCCCACCAGTGTAGCTGCTGCCATGGAAGGATCTCTCATCACGGCACCTTTCTGCAGATTTTTGATCATATCCTCATCTTCTTTTGAGGCTGAGACAGAATTAACTCCGAAAGAAGCGATCACAATACCGCGAAGATCTTTCCATTTCTTTGAGAGAATCTCATTCAGTGCATCTGAGAGCTCCAGTGTATGTCCCGGAAGGGCACTGTATCGGATACCCATCTCTGAAATCTTTGCAAATGCAGGCTGAAGTGCCGTCAGAAGCTCACTTTTCAGCATACTGTCAAGATTTTCGCGTTCATAAACATCTGCTACGTTTCCGCAGACATTCGTATAAAACAGGATCGGATCTTCAATCCTGTATGAATATTCTCCGTTGCACCGGATGGAAATATCCACATCCAGTCCGATATTCCGGTCAATCACGCGGAATGGTACAGGAGTCGGTGTTCCGTATTTATTTCCGACGATTTCTTTTGTGTTAAAATAATATACTCTCTGATCCTGAGGAGCCTCTCCTCCGAACGCGAAGCGTTTTCCGATCGCATCAAAGGTTCTGCGGATTCCCTCTCCAAGACTGCCTGCAAAGATGCTCGGCGCCATGCCGCTGTCATACGTATAGTCTCCCGGTTCTGCACACACTTCAGCCACCTTGCCGTTTTCCACAATCATCATACACTGACCGTCAGCAACTGCAATCACAGATCCGTCTGTGATTACATTGTCGTTCCCGCGACGGTTGGAAGATCTTCCGGAAGTTTTTTTGCTGCCTTTCTGAACGAGAGTATCTGCATCCATTGCCTCACAATAAAAATACTCTTTCCACTGATCAGCAAGAACACCGCCTGCTGAACCGAGTGCCGCTTTTATTAATCCCATATTCTACCTCAACTTTCCTGATTGATATTAAATTTCTAAAATAATATTTATGTTTTTTATATTATCAGATTTTGTCTCTGTTTACAATATGATAATAAAACAAAAGCAGGCAAGCCTCCATCAGCTCTCCATCGCCTCACTCATGAGGAGCTTGACTGCTTTTGCGCGCCGAGCGTGGTCAGCTCTGCTGACATTTTCTCTGCACGCGAGTGCGCATCTTCGCGGAGCGTTTTTATCTGAAAGGACTGATTTCATGGAACGCAATGACATTATGATGC
>JAXEBU010000092.1:0-4208 GCA_034093895.1 Candidatus Choladocola sp.
ATATAATGGTTCCAGGCGATGGCTTTCCCTGGGACCCTTGTCCTTTCAGCCTGCCGAATATGCAAAGCCGGCAGTGATTCTGCTGCTGGCAGGAGCTGTCAGCCGGATGGACCGCAAAAAAAGCGGGAAAATGACAGCGGCTGTCATGCTCATGGTACTTCCGATTGTAGGACTCGTTGGCACAAACAATCTGAGTACGGCAGTCATTATTCTCGGAATTGCCGTTATCATGATTTTCATTTCAAATCCCCGGTATCTCCCGTTTCTGTGGATCATACTGGCCGGCACAGGCTTTCTGGGAATCTTTCTCAGTCTGGAATCCTACCGGCTGGAGCGCCTTGCCATCTGGAGAAATCCGGAGCTGTACGAAAAGGGGTATCAGACGATGCAGGGACTGTATGCCATCGGTTCGGGCGGACTGTTTGGCAGGGGGCTGGGAAACAGCCTGCAGAAACTCGGCTTTGTTCCGGAAGCGCAGAACGATATGATTTTTTCCGTAATCTGTGAGGAACTGGGACTCTTCGGAGCCATTCTTCTGATACTTCTGTTTCTTCTTCTGCTGTGGAGATTTATGGTGATTGCCACCCATGCGCCGGATCTTTTCGGTTCGCTGATTGTGGCAGGTATCATGGGTCATATAGCGATCCAGGTCATCCTGAATATTGCCGTAGTCACCAACACAATTCCCAATACTGGAATAACGCTGCCCTTCATCAGCTACGGGGGCACGTCCGTACTCTTTCTTCTGGCTGAGATGGGGCTGGCGCTGTCTGTCAGCCGTTTCAGTGATTTTCCGGGAAAACGTCAAAATTGAGTTTCAGAAGGCACCATCCTGCATATACTGAGATATATGGAGTTTTTGCACAGACACCGGCGTTTTTCTCCGCCGTGTGACGTGCAGAAGGAAAGCCGGGGGATGGGCTTGCGTTATATTGAGGCTGAAGGAGGAGTGCCGCTTCGCGGAGAAATTGAAGTGCAGGGTTCGAAAAATGCAGTTCTTCCGATACTTGCCGCCTGCCTGCTGGGTGAAACAGTCTGCACCATTGAAAACTGTCCTTCCATCGGGGATGTGGATGATGCGCTGATGATCCTGAAAATGGTGGGATGCAAGGTAAGAAAAGAAGGAAGTACCGTCCTGATAGATGCGTCGGAAGCGCAAAAAAGTGAGATCGGAGGGGCAGAAGCTGTCAGAATCCGTTCTTCTGTCTTGTTTTTGGGTGCACTTCTTGGTAAAATAGGTAAAGCGGTACTGCCGCTTCCGGGCGGCTGTGCTATCGGGCAGCGACCGGTCGATCTTCATATTGAAGGTCTGACAGGACTGGGAGCTGAATTTATTGTGAAAGACAGAATTACGGCTTCGGCTTCGGAACTTCGCGGATGCAGAATCAGGCTGCGGATCCCCAGTGTGGGAGCAACGGAGAATATCATACTGGCTGCCGTTCAGGCTGAGGGAGAGACCGTGATTGAAAATGCTGCCTGCGAGCCGGAAATCCTGGAGCTGTGCAGATTCCTGAACCGGCGCGGTGCTGAGATATCGGGAAAGGCAGGAGGCAGTATACACATCCGGGGGACGAAGCGGTTTCTCCCGGTGGTTTACAGAATGAGCGGAGACCGGATTGTAGCCGGTACGTATCTGCTGGCGGCTGCGGCGACAGGCGGATCGGTCTGTATCAGGAATTTTCCCCACTGGGAACTGAATGCACTCCTGTCCGTACTGAAAAGAATGGGAGTCGGGATTGAAGTGTCATCAAAGGATCTTTTACTGCATGCAGACGGGCCGCTGAGTCCTGTTCCGTACGTTGAGACATCGCCATTTCCCGGATTTCCGACAGATCTGCAGTCACCGCTGATGGCAGTTCTCTGTCGTGTGCCGGGAAAAAGCAGAATCTGTGAGAAGATTTTTGAGAACAGGTTTCGCACCGCCGGAGAACTGAACAGAATGGGTGCAAGGATTGGGACGGATCGGAATACTGCCTGCATTGACGGAGTGAACGTTTTGCACGGAGCTGTAGTGGATGCCCCGGATCTCCGCGGCGGTGCGGCCCTTGTGATCGCCGGGCTTCAGGCGGACGGACGTACTATAATAAGAAAAACGGAATATATTGAGCGGGGGTATGAGGATATCTGCAGAGATCTGAGACGCCTGGGGGCGAATATCAGCCTCAGAGACGGTTTATGACAGAATCCGCCTGCTGACGAAAACTTTGAACAGTAAAAATGATAAAAGGTACAGGTGAAAAAATGGGCAGAGGGAACAGAAGAAAAAAAAGGATGATCAGAATCGGATTTGCAGCAGTGTTTCTCATTGTGGTTCTTGCCCTGCTTTTTATCTTTCAGATAAGAACTGTGGATGTATACGGGAACAGTCATCATGATAAAGATGAGATCACTTCGGATGTGATGAACAGTTTTCTTAGAAAGAATTCGCTGTATCTGTCCTGGAAATACAGAAAGGAATCCGTTCCGGAAGAAATGCCGTATATCAGTTCTCTTCAGGTGAAGCTGAAGTCGCCTTCCCATGTGGAAATACGGGTGACGGAAAAAGAGGTAATCGGTTATATTGATAAAGGAGAGTACGTATATTTCGACAGGGAAGGAACTGTTCTGGAGATGTCGGATCAATCATATGAAGGTATTCCGCTGATTACCGGTGTGAGTACGGAGGAGGCGGTTCTTTATCAGAAGCTTCCTACGGAGAGCAGCGCGCAGCTTCGAACCATACTGAGTCTGACACAGCTTCTGACAGATCATGAGATTAATGCCAGGGAAATCCGTTTTGGCGAAAATATGGATATCACCGTTTTTGTGGACAATATTGAGGCGAATCTCGGTCAGGATGAATATCTGGAAGAGAAGATTGCAAATCTGAAAAAAATTCTGTCGGAAACAGACGGCAAGAGAGGAACGCTCCATCTGGAAGGCTTTACAGGAAAGAATGAGGCGGTGACTTTTTCACCGTCAGAAGAGCCGGATCCGACGGTCAGTGATTCTCCGGAGGAGTCTGATAACGGCACAGCAGAAGGAACCGGTACGGATACTGTAGGCGACGGAAGTGCGTCAGGAGCTGACGGGACAGATGAGGGAAGCGTTTCTGATGACGGTACCGCAGACGGCGGTGATACAGCTGCCGATGACGGGAGCAGTACTGTGACGATTGCCATGGTATTTGACTCATCCGGTACTCTGGTATATAATGTCCATGTTGCAAACGGTGTTGTTGTCGATTCGAACGGAAATCCTGTCTCAGGCGTCACAGTCAATGAAGACGGAAATGTAGTAGATGCCTATATGAATGTATTTGACGGTACGACTGGAGAACTGATACAGTAATGATCCGCTGAGCTGTTCACAGATGACGGGTGCAGATCGTGTGATGCGGAAATTGTACAAAAAGATTCAATAATTTGAAAATGGTACTTGATAAAATCAGAAAATCCTTATATTATAAGAGTTAGTATGGTGATAGTGGGGAAAGTATGCTTACACGGCACGCTCAGCTACAAAAAGGAGGAAACACGGTGTTAGAGATTATGTCAAACGAAACGGAATCCGCAGCAAAAATCATAGTGATTGGTGTCGGCGGTGCCGGTAATAATGCAGTAAATAGAATGGTTGAAGATACAATTGCAGGCGTGGAATTTATAGGAATCAACACTGATAAGCAGGCGCTGCTTATGTGTAAGGCTCCGAATACCATTCAGATCGGCGAGAAAGTAACAAAGGGACTCGGTGCAGGTGCGAAGCCGGAAGTAGGACAGCAGGCTGCAGAAGAGAGTATTGAAGATATCCGTCAGGCCGTACAGGGAGCAGATATGGTATTTGTCACCTGCGGTATGGGTGGCGGAACAGGAACAGGTGCAGCTCCGGTAGTGGCAGGTGTTGCCAAGGAGATGGGAATTCTGACGGTTGGCGTTGTGACGAAGCCTTTCCGTTTTGAAGCAAGAACTCGAATGAATAATGCACTGGCCGGTATCGAACGTCTGAAGGAGAACGTGGATACACTGATTGTGATTCCAAACGATAAGCTTCTTGAGATTGTGGATCGCAGAACAACGATGCCGGAAGCACTGAAGAAAGCCGATGAAGTGCTTCAGCAGGCAGTACAGGGAATTACAGACCTGATCAATCTGCCGGCTCTGATCAATCTTGACTTTGCAGACGTGCAGACTGTTATGACAAATAAGGGTATTGCCCATATCGGTATCGGA
>JAXEBU010000093.1:0-47767 GCA_034093895.1 Candidatus Choladocola sp.
CGAAGCAATTTATCGTATGGCAAAATAACAGTTGCAGGCAATACTATATATTCCATGAAAACAGAACAGGCTGTTGCAGAAGATTTCTCAGGAATTTCTGATATCCCTTTGTATATCTTCCTCAACAGCCCTTTTTGTTTCGTATTATTCAGGAAAAGATTTTACGGACATTCCGCTGTTTAAAAATCAATATAAATAATGCCAGACATCCTGTTCCTGCAAGAAGCCCCATTGCATTTTTTATACCGGAAAAATCCATAATCCACCCAAACAGAATCGGCCACAATGCACCCCCAAATCCGCTTCCCATGGTCATAAGTCCGGATATACAGCCTGAATTTCCATCCCCATAACTATTTGCCCGCCCCATCAGAAGCGGCCATACCATGCCGCAGGATATTCCTGCCAGAAAAATAATCACAGTCAGAACAGCCATGCTATTGCACAATTGCCATGCTAAAACCAACATTGTAACTGAAAAAAAACAGTGTTTCAGATATTTATCTTCTTTTCCTTTCGCTATCCCACAACAGAATCTTCCAGGTATCATCATCAGCCAAAAACCGGATATTAGCCATGAAGCCATCGTGCTATTGCCGAATTCTGTGTTCAGATATGAATCAAGGAAATACGCAATACCTGTTTCAATACCGACATAGCATACCATTAAAATCGCATATAGAAAAACCTGCTTCTGAATACCATGCCAGTGATTGTCTTTACTGTTTCTGATATCGTTAAATATGTGGACCCTTTTTTTCACTGGTTTTTCTTCCGTTTTTTTTATTGGAACACATATCATCATACTGCCGCATATCATAGAGAAAACAGCTATGATATAAAATACCGTTCTCCAGTCACTGCTTCTGTTTTGAATCTGCATCAGATAACTGCTGACAAGCGGACCTGCTACCGCTCCTGCAGCAAAAAACCCCTGCGTTTTTCCTGCATAGGAAATACCCCGCTCAGGATATTCGTCAAACAGACCCGCAGTTAACATACTCTCACACACACTATAGCCCGATCCAATAAAGAAAATACCTGAGAGTATCCAATAATAATTGAATGCAGCTGTTAAAATAAAGCATCCGACGGCGAAACACTGTGCAAATATAATGATTATCCTTTTCTTTCCCGTTGCGTCTGCAATCCTCCCAAAAACTACAGGCATTATCATCATCGCCAAAAACTGAGTACCGACAAGAGTCCCCATTTCAGTTCCGGACAGATTGTATTCCTGCGCTATTTTCAAGAGCGAAAACTGGAATCCTCCAGACTCAAATCCAAGTAAAAAAATCATTATACAGCATAGATAAAAAAATGATTTTTTCTTCAGATTACTGATCAATTTCAATAACCTCTCTACGGTAGTCAGAGAAAGATTCTGTTCCGTCTAATGTAACCAGGAAACCGTCCTCGATTCGGATCCCTGTTTCTGAGTTGTTGTCTCCCAAATAAACACACGTACAAAATGTCATGTTTTCCTCAAGAAGATAATCTGAATTTGATTCAATCCATGGATACTCTCCTTCCATCAGACCTGTTCCGTGGCACGGACCATACAGTATACAGGAATCAAATCCCCGTTTCTTCAGTGTCTCATAATGAACCCTGCTTACTTCGGATGCATTTACTCCGGCTTTGGCTGTTTTTAATATTGCTGCCTGAGCTTCTAACGCTGCCTCGATCATAGCGCGCTGTTCCGGAGAAGCTTTTCCCATTACTATTGCTCTGCCCATGGTTGACGCATATCCTTCGTATCTCGCACCTATCTGAATTTGAATCAAATCTCCTTTTTGTATCGTTTTGTTCCTGCATCGGCTGATTGCCTGATTTGAATTTTTACCGGTCAGTATCCAGAACGGATACGCCTCACCCTCTCCTCCTTCCTGATAAATTACAGACATTGCAATTCCTTTCAGCTGATTCTCAGTCATTCCCACGTGTACATTTTCGACAACAGCTTTCATTGCTTTCTGCGTAATCCGGTACGCTTCTTTCATGCAGGCAATCTCATCCGAAGATTTATCAGCTCTTAATTTTGCTACCAGCAGATCTGCCTTTACCAGCTCAGGATTACCTAATCTGGGAAGGCTTTTATTTAAAGCTTCAAAGATAACATGTGTAATCAGGCAGCCACCGGCTAATCCTATCTTTTTAATTGATTTTCCCCGGCATACCTCTTTCATCACAGAATCAAATGTCTCCAGCTTTGCACCAGGATATTCAGGCTCAGATGATTCCCGAAAAACCAGTATTTTACGTATCTCTTTGATTCTTGAAACATGGCCTGCAAACGTTTCGCTTTCAGGTCCTATTAATAATACAGGCTCACCCTCTGAAGGAATCAGTACTCCGGCCGATTCAAATGATGGCCAGTAATCGCTGTAATATCGAACATATTGCGGTTCTGCTTCGTTTCCATACGCAAACAGAATATCCAGTCCTTCCTCCTTCATCCTGATCTGAGTTTTTCTCACTCTCTCCTTAAATTCTTCATCGGAAATCCTTATCATAACTTCATTTTCCTCCAGTCTTCACAACATTTATTTATAAACGGGGAAAGCGATTCTGCCCCTGTTTCAGTAATAACAAAACCTTCTTCAATACGGTTTGAACCACCGGGAAGTCCAAACAGGCTGATATCAGTATTCACTGTCATTCCTGCTTTAAAAACCGCCTCCGTTGTCACATCCGGATAAGGTGATTCTGCTTCCGCACAACCGATTCCATGAAGTGGCGGGTAAACGTCGTATTCTGTCAGGTTCTCTTCCCTGAATACATCTTTTACCGCCTGAACAAATTCTTTCATTGGGATGCCTGCCTTCAAATACGGCTGTCCCGCTTTTAATGCACGAACCAGGACATCAATTACATACTCGGTTTCCTTACTGTAATTTCCGACGGCAAACGGCATCTCGCAGGTTGCAACATAGCCTTCATACTGAACAGCCAGCGCGCACATTATCATATCTCCGTCTTCAATAACCTTATTTGACGGGCGACCCACAATCGTATGTGTACGGTCTCCGCTTCCGAATATCTGGAAAATAATATGCTCTGCACCTTCTTTTCTTGCAGCTGCTTCTGCGATTCCTGCCGCTTCTAATTCCGTTTTTCCGATTAATTCAGACTGCATCAATGTCTGGAAAGCAATATCGGCAATCCTTGCCGCTTCCCGTAAACAGCTTATTTCATCTTCACTTTTTTCACGGCGCATATCGTATAGCAAATCATTGCAGTTTACTATTTCAGCACCAAATCCGGTTTTTATTTTATGAAACAAATCAACTGACATGGCATCCATTCCTGCAATTGCCAGTTTATTCATTTTCCCCTTACTTCGAATTTCTGAAGCTAAAGATTTAAAGCTTGTATAATCCGCTAAAGGATAGTCAATCTCATCAGGGACTGTTACACAGAGAAAATCCGGAGAGAGCCTGATATCAGGCCATATGCTCATTTCCTCTGCAACTTTCTGTCCTTCCGGTGCACACAATACGACAGGATCTGTATTTCGGCCTAAAACCATGGCACCTCTTTCAAAAATGGGCCAGTAATTTGAAACATATCTTAAATTCTCTTTTCGATACTCATCTCCATATACGAGAACCGCATCAATATCATTCTCGTCCATATAAGCCCGAATTCTGTCAATTCTTTTCTCAAATTCCTGCCTGGATATTTTTACATTCATAAGAATCCTCCTTTCCCTGAAAAGGGCTGTCACGGAGATACCGGACAGCCCACAGCTTCTTTTCAGATTAATCCGTTAGAAATCGAAATCATCCACATTTTCTGTTGTAATATCAAGTAATTCCGTCATAATAATCTGATCATCCTTTACTTCAACAGCTCCAACTTCCGGAACTTCCATACCATCCGTTATTTCGCCTCCGTCTAATAACGTTTTTGCTGTATAGACTGCAAGATATCCGAGTTTGCCCGGGTGCCAGATGTTCGCTTCCTGCATTGATCCATCTTCCAGATATGCCTTTGCAGCAGACGCCTCAACCACACCTGTCACAATAATCTCACCATTTCGTCCGGCTTCACCAACCGCCTGTGCAGCTGCAGGCGGAGCAGGTGTTGTTACTCCAAGAACACCCTTTAAATCCGGATATGCTGTCATAAGATTCTGTGTAATTGCATATGCTTTTGACTGGTCATCATCACATGGTTCATATGCGACACGTGTCATATTCGGATAATTTGCCTCCTGATACTCAGTAGCATATTTTGCCCATGCAGAACAATTCTGGGCTGTCAGAACACTTGTAATAATTGCATATTCGCCTTCTTCACCCATATACTCAGCAAATCTCTGCATCAGATGCTCTCCAAGTACCTGTTCTGAACAGCAGTTGACATATGCTTTTCGAAGAGATGTGTCGTTAACGTCTGAATCCCAGGTAATAACAAGAATGCCTTCTTCCTGTGCCTGTTTCAGTACCGGTTCAATGGCGCTTGCGTCAAGCGGAGAAATTGCGATACAATCAACACCTTTTGTGATCATATCCTGTACAATATTTGCCTGAGCTGCTGCATCTCCACTGGTTGGTCCTGTGTAAATCACTTCACAGCCCAGATCTTCTCCTGCCTGTGTTCCCCATACATTAGATGTCTCAAAGTAAGGAATTCCAACCTGCTGAGGAATCAGTGCTATTGTGTATTCTTCCTCGGCAGATGCAGGCACTGCAAATCCCATTGCCATCATTGCTCCTAATGTCATAATTGCCAGTTTTTTCTTCATATTTTTTCCTCCTTTTTTCTATCTGAAAAGTATTACACTTTTCTGCTCTTTACACTGTATTGTCTCATCTCGATAATTCTGTTAAACACGACTACAAGCACGAGAATGCTTCCGGTCGCTAACTGCTGCCAGAAAGAAGAGATTCCTGACAGATTCATGATATTTCCAATCATTGCAAAAATCAAAATTGCAACGATTGTCCCGGAAATTCCTCCGCTTCCCCCATTAATACTCGTCCCACCAAGCACAACAGCCGATATACATGTCATCAAAAATGAAGTTCCCATGTCAGCTCTTGCCGTAGCCACTCTGGACACCTGAATATTTCCTGCAATACAGCTCAACAGGGAGCACATGATGTATGCAAAAAACAGAACATGCTTTGTCTGGATACCGGAAAATAAAGAGGCTTTGATATTATTTCCTATTGCATAAATTCGTTGCCCGGTCATTGTCTTTCGCAGAATAACAATCAGAACTCCCGCAAAAACAAATAACAAAATCATCTGAAACGGCATTCCGAACAGTTCATCCTGTCCAAGAAAGTAAAAGCTTTCAGGTATTCCGGAAATAGAATTACCCTGACTGAGTACAAGTGCAACACCATAATAAAGCATTTGCGTTCCCAGTGTCGCAATCATTGGCGGAATGCGAATAATCGAAACAAGTATGCCATTTATTGTTCCGCATACAATTGCCACGCAAAGGCTGATAAGCAGAGTAAAAACAACTCCCATTCCATGGGTCAGGCATAATCCACTTGTTACAGCGCAAAGCCCCATTGTTGTTCCCGCTGAAAGGTCCATACCTCCGGTAATTATTACAATCGTCAGGCCCATTGCCATAATGCCCATTTCTGACATCTGCTGGAATAATGACAGCACGTTTCTGATGGAGAGAAAATTTTCATTAGAGCATGTACCGATTAGAAAAATGAATAAAAATGCTCCCGCTAAAACAAGTTCATTCAAAGTAAATGCATTTCGTAATTTTTCTTTCATAGTAATCCTCCTAGTCGACCTCTATCATCTGCTTCTGAGAATCTGCGTAATTCTTGCGAATCACATCAAATGTTACAGTAGCAATTATGATCAGACCGTATACCAGTTTCTGCCAATATGTTGGAATATGGGCTACAACAAGACCATTTTCAATAGTTCCCATCATAACAACCCCTATTACCGTACCAATAATTGTTCCCGATCCCCCAAGAATATTCGTTCCACCAATAACGGCTGCTGCAATCGCATTCATTTCCCAGCCATTTGAACCGGAAGGCTGACAATTTCCAAGAACGGAATCCAATACAAAGCCTGCAAAGCCACATAAGATTCCGGAATATAGATACGTGAGGAAAATTGTTTTCTTTATGTCAATTCCTGCATAATGAGCTGCATTTTCATTGCCTCCTATCGCATATACAGATCTTCCAAAATAGGTATGCTTTAAAATCCAGGCAGATAGCAGGAAAATAATAATTGCATAAGCAATTGGTAACGGGATATTATAATAAGTCTTTCCAAGTGCAGTAAACCATTTTGGAAGATTCATAATCCAGCGGCCGTTTGTGTATACGAGTATGATTCCGCGATAAATACTTGCTGTTCCCAGTGTAATAATAATCGGCGGAATGGAGAATACCGAAATAAGGAATCCATTAATTGCCCCGGTACAAGCGCCCAGCACCAGAGCCAGAAGCAGTACAGTAAAGGGATTCGCCCACGGACCACTCTGTGAGAATATCGCCAGCCAGGTGGCACTGAACATCAACTGAGAAGCAACTGAAACATCAATACCCGCAGTAATTAATACAAATGTCATACCGGCTGCCATTATTCCAACCGGAACATTATTTACTAATACATTCTTAATGTTGGTATACGACAGAAATGAAGGAGAATATAAACTCAGGCCAAGACATAGTGCAGCCAGTATCAATACGACTCCTGTTTCTCGTCTTTGCAATACTTTTTTCATTTATATCCCCCCTATTATCGCTTTTTCCATCATAAGATTCTGATCTCCGGTAGCAGTTTTGTCTTCATGAACAATATGCCCATGGCGCATAACCAGCACACGATCACTCAATGCGAATACTTCCTGCCATTCTGACGAAACCATAATAATCGCCATTCCTTCTTTTGCAAGATCTTTGAGTAATCTGTGAATCTCTGTTTTGGAAGCAATGTCTACACCGTGTGTCGGTTCATCAATAATTAGGATATCCGGTTTCGTAACCAGCCATTTCGCAACAGCAATTTTCTGTTGATTTCCTCCGCTGAAATTCCGAACCAGCTTTTCAGGTTGGGAAGGCCGAATACTAAGCTTCTCGATATAATTTTTCGCCGATTCGTCTACCTTTTTCCTGTTAATAAAACGCAATCCTGTCAAAATTCTGTCCAGTATAGGCAAAGAGATATTGTCTTTCATCGTCATTGCTAAAATCAGGCCTTCCGCATGACGATCCTCGGGAATAAATGCAATTCTGTTCTGAATCGCTTGTGCCACATTCTTTATATTGATCTTTTCTCCATTTAGATAAATTTCACCCGAATCAGGTGGGTTAAGTCCAAACAATGCTTTCACTACTTCACTGCGCCCGGCTCCTACCAGTCCTGTGAATGCAAGTATCTCTCCTTTATGCAGAGTAAAAGAAATGTCTTTAAAGTTTCCTTTTTTGCATAAATTTTTTACTTCAAGTATCTTTTCTCCGGCATAAGATTCGCCATTCAAAGCCGCATACACAACGGAGCGTCCGACCATCATCTGTACAAGCTGGTTTTCATCAAGCTCCTGTATTTCTCTGCAACCTACATATTTTCCATCCTTTAATACCGTCACTCTGTCTGATACTTCAAAAACTTCATCCAGTTTATGGCTGATAAACAGAATCGCAATACCCTGTTTTTTCAATTTCTCGATAATCGTATACAGCATACGTACTTCACTGAACGAGAGAGTTGCGGTCGGTTCATCCATAATCAATAATCTTGATTTAAATGATATTGCTCTCGCAATAGCTACAAGCTGCTGTTTTGCCATACTGAGATTTCCGAGCTGTTCATGAATATCAATTGTAATTCCAAGAACATCCATTGCATCACGGGCGATTCTGTCACATTCTTTCCAGTTTACTTTTCCGTTTTTTGATCGTCCCAGGTAAATATTCTCTGCAACAGTGAGATTGGGAAACAGACTTAAATCCTGATGGATCGCATTAATACCGTTTTTAATGCTGTCACCAACACTCATAAAATTTACTTCTTTATCATCTATAAAAATTTTTGATCCAGAATCAGGTCTCTGAACACCGGACAAAATCTTTATCAAGGTTGACTTACCTGCACCATTTTCTCCCATCAGGGCATGAACTTCTCCTTCTCGCACATCCAGCTGTACACTATCCAATGCCTTTATTCCAGGAAATGTCATGCTGATATTTTCCATTTTCAAAAACACTTTATTCTTCATACACTTCCTTCTTTCTGTTTTGTATACTCGAGTACCCTATGTCAAAATAATAATATAATCGAGTATATTTGTCAATACATTTCCCATACTTTATATTTCTTTCGTACAAAATTCACAAATCAAAAAAATCCGATGTTACGGTACATTTTTTTTATTTCTGTACGATAACATCAGATTTTTTTAATATATTTTCCAAAACTTCAATTTTTAAGTCAAACTACAGTTGCAATAAAAATCATTTTTCATTACTCCTGAAAAACTGATTCGGTATTTTCACCATTCCACATCTTATGATGTAATATCATGCTCTTTGCCTCTCTGTTATGCATCAGGCAGTATAGTTGTTCATATGCATTCTTTGCAATTTCTTTCTCCGGCCATGATGCAATCAGCATTTTACTCTTTTCCAGGTTCGAGCCGGCAAAATTATCAAAACCTGCCAGTGGTATATCCAGTCTCAGTTTTTGAAGTGCTTCCTTAATTCCATAAACAACATAATTCGTACTTAGTATAATGCCATCAAAGAAAACTCCCTGCTTTTCTACAAGATCTATTAAGCGCTCATAAGCCTGTTTTTCATTATAGATATGATAGCATATTTGTCGATCTTCAACAACATATCCCGCACGTTCAAGAGCATTGCGAAATCCTTTTACTCGATAGCGTATTGTATAATCACCATCGGACGTGGCAATATATAAAGGCTTTTTTACACCTTTTTCTATCATACGCGTTGTCATAAGATCGGTTGCCGGTTCATTATCTGCAATTATGTACGGAATATCACTTCCTTCAACCTTTCTGTCAAAACAGACTATATTCATCCCCTGTGTATCCTGCAGAGATTCTTTATATGAAATAGGTGAAATTATAATTCCATCTGTCATTCTGCTTCGCAACATGGTCAATATTTTATTCTCTTTTTCCAGTTTTTCTTCCGCAATACAGATGATTAAATTATAATTATCCTTTGCCGCCAATTGTTCTATTTCTTTTACGATATTAATGTAATATGAATTCGCAAAATCCGGAACTACAACAGCAATCGTCATAGTCATACCTGTCTTTAATGACTGAGCAATTGTATTAGAGACATATCCCATTTCTTCCGCCGTTTTCAAGACCAGCTCGATGGTTTCTTTCTTATATGTCTTATTTTGCAGTTTTCCATTCAGAATATTTGAGACAGTACATCGAGAAAGATTTAATCTATTCGCAATATCTTTCATTGTTACCATTAAATATCACCTCGCAGGTATAGTATACTCGAGTATATTTATCCTGTCAAGCAATTAAATGGTTATATTTCCCTGCTCAGGCTCAAAATCAAGTGCTGAATAAACTCTTTACACTTTCCACATCCTGTTCCAAAGCGAAGCTGTTTCTCCACCTTCTCATAAGAATCGGCTCCATTTTTTATACAGTCTTCAATCATTCCATACGTGATGTTTTTACAACTACATGCATATTTTTCTCGCTTCATTTTCTTTCTCACACCACCCTGTTCTGTTAAATTCCAAACAGCTTTGCCGTCTTTTCCATTCTCTCTGAAATGTTGACTCCGAACGGACATCTGCTCTCACAGCCTCTGCATCCAATACACTCCGATGCATGATGCTCCAGCAGCTCATAATGTGATTTTACAGACTCCGGCATCTCCGCCTGCATGGTAGCCAGGTCATAGAATTTATTCACCATGGCGATATCGATTTCTGCCGGACATGGTTTGCAGTGCCCGCAGTATGTACACTGGCCCTTATAGGAGTGAAGCGGAGCGGATGCGATTACGGAAGCATAGTCCTTCTCATCGTCTCCTGCCGTTTCATAGGCGACCGCAGCATCCACCTGTTCCTTCGTGTCGTAACCGCACATGATTGCGGAAACTGCCGGCCGTGTCAGTGCGTAATGAATACACTGTACCGGCGTCATGGCAACACCGAACGGAGATCTCTTTTCATCGAATAATCTGCCCCCGGCAAATCCCTTCATTACTGTGATTCCGATATCATTCTCCTCACACGTTTTGTACAGCAGCGCTCTGTCCGGATCTGTTCCCCTGAGATTCTCATCAAATTCTTCCGCAAACATGGTATTAATGTCCTCGCTTGCAGGCAGCATATCGAATGCCGGATTGATACTGAAAAGAATCATCTCCACATAACCGCACCGGGCGGCCCTGGCCGCAACTTTCGGATTGTGAGAACTCATGCCGATGTGCTTAATCACACCGCTGTTTTTCAGTTCCATAACGTAATCCAGATAATCAGAAGTCTGAATCCGGTCCCATTCCTCCTCCGAATCCACGTAGTGAATCATGCCGAGATCAATATAGTCCGTCTGAAGCCTCTTCAGCAGATCCTCAAAGGCCGGTCGGACGTATTTCATTTCCCTTGTTCTGTAATACTGTTCGTCCTTCCAGGTGGAACCGATATGTCCCTGAATGAACCATTCGGCGCGGTTCTCCTTTATGCCCTCGCCGATAATATTTCTGGATTTCGGATCCGGCATCCAGCAGTCCAGGATATTGATCCCCCGGGAGGATGCATATTTGATCAGCGCAATGCTTTCCTCCTCCGGATGTCGCTCCAGCCACTCCCCTCCAAATCCGATTTCACTCACCATAAGATCCGTTTTTCCAAGTCTTCGCTTATTCATCTCTGCTCTCCTTTCTTTTCTGCTTTCTGCCTGCCAGAAGTATCAGGCTCAGCACAACAGTCAGAACTGCCAGTACAACAAGGGGGGCATGGGAACGCTCATCTGCGATCGCGACCAGCTTCATGAAGTAGGGAGAAGCAAAGGCCCCCAGATTGCAGCCGACCAGGCCGCAGGTGGTACCGATACGCATGACCCCTCCGGGAAGCGCTTCTGACACGCGGTGAAATACAATTGTGGACAACAGATTCGATACGAGTCCGCTGATCATCGCTCCCGCTGCCATCACAGCCATGGAATCAGATCCGCTGATAATCACCAGCCCGATGCCCTGCACAAGCAGACAGATACCCATCAGTTTATTTCCGAAAATCTGTACCAGCCTTCCAAATCCAATCCCTGCAGCAATACCCATGACCATCATCAGGCTCAGCACAATGCTCGACTGCGCTTCCGTACCGATTTCACGTTCCAGAACCATTGCCGGAATCCGCATGGTAACACAGCTGTTGATGCAAATAACAAGAAAACCAAGGGCCAGTGTACCGCACAGAAAACCTGCATATTTCTTTACATCCGCCATCCGGACCGATTCCTTCTGAGAAGCTCCGGCAGCTGTTTCTCTCTGCTTTGGCACGAAGCCAAGATAGAGCACCAGAATCAGCAGTCCTGCAAGATAAACAGCAAAAGCTTTCGACCAGCCAAAGCCAAGAAGCCAGCCGGCAATCAGTGTCAGCACTGCATTTCCAAGTACCTCAGCCGCACTGCGATACCCCAGCAGAGCAGCTCTTTCCTCTCCCTCATACCGCTCATTAATCAGATTGATAGCGTGTGTATTGACAAGACCGATACCGACACCGAGCAGAATTCGTGATGACAGCACAAAACCGTAGTTCTGAATCACCATCGGAGCACTGCCGCCTGCTGTCAGCAGAATGATTCCGAGAATAATGCAGAACCTCTGGCTCAGAAATTTTGTCAGCCATGTGTTCAGTATAATCACGATCACCATGGCAAAGGACGTGATCGATACCAGCTGCTCCACGGCCGCCCGGGAATACCCGGTATAATACTCCTGCATGGCAGGAAGGGCGGCAGATACAGAATACGTCGATATCAGTATCAGAGACAGGGAAAGTATGGAAATTTTTTCCATCTTCTGTTTCACAGTAATTCCTCCTCCGTAATCATTTACTTTCTTATGTTTTGGTAATAAAGAATACTGTACCACATCTGTCAATAACAATCATCCCTTTTATGTAAAAAAGTGTATTATTCCTCTGTTCTGTCAAGATTCTTCCATCCGTAACGCACAACAGAGAGAATCATGGATCCTTCGCTGACGAGCTCATCCAGAATCCCGGCCCAGGAGCCAACCATAATATCATACAGGATCCACAGCGGAGAATTAATAAACATTCCCGCAATTCGTATTTTCCGTGCATTATGTGTATAACCGCCGACTGTTGCCGCAATATTTGCCGCAACCGGCAAAACCGACAACCATCCCGACCAGGTAATAACGAGTGTCATAATCTGCAAAATACAGATAATAATGCACATTTTTCTGCTGCGGGCAAATTCATTTTTACTTCCAAGACAGAAAGACCGGACTGCATTCAGAATATAGCTTATACCGCCTGTTATGGCCCCCAGTAAAATCAGATGAATGGTGTAACATAAATAAGACAAAAACTGCACCCGGAATAAATTCCTGTTGCTCTTACATTGATAGGACATAAAAAACAGGGCCGTACCGGTCAGTCCTATCACCTGTATTCCCATATTGCTTTCCACCTGTCCTCTTCTCCTTCTGAACTCTGAAGAAAAACAGGGATGCCGAAACATCCCCATTTTCCAAACTTCCGTCTGTATCATTTTACCACGCAAAAAAACAGGAACGCATCATAATTCCAGTCTCATATATACCAGTTCCTGAAACCCCTTCAGGCGGGAATTGAATCCCCTGGGGTTTCTTCCATATTCAACAAACCCCGCACTTTGATACATGGATATGGCACTCGTATTTTCAGCAACTACATCCAGCTCCAGCTGCATGTACCCCGCCTGCCTCGCACATTCAATACAGGCCTCCATCAGAGCCCGTCCTATCCCAAGCCCCCAGTACTCTCTGGCGACACTGACGCCGAATTCAGCGCGATGTTTCACTTTATCTTTATTGCCGATTGCTTCGATACCGGCAGTTCCCGCAACCCTGCCGTCCAGGACAGCAAGGATCTCAATCTCATTTTCACTCTCCGTTTTCTCTTTCAGAAACCGGCTTTCCTGTACTGCATCAAAGCTGTTTTCATCCGGATAAGAAAGCAGAAAATCCGTCTGTGCATGGGTCAGGTTGAAATTTTCCAGTACCTCCTGACCGTCACTTTCTACTCCGTTTCTCAGACAGCATTCTTTGCCGTTTTTTAATTGTATTATTCTGTTATACTTCATGCTTGCCTCCTTAAACCCATACAAACAACTGTTTTACACTGTAATCTCTATCTGATTTCCCTCTATTCCAATGATACAGCTTTCGTAATAGCCGTCTCCCGTAATCCTCGGCCCGCTGACCACTGTATATCCGTCCTTTCTCAGCTTTTCTGTCAGCAGGTTTACTGCCTCTCTGCTTCCAAGCCGGAAAGCAATATGAATATATCCGGTTTCTGACATTCCTTTTTCCCGCACCTCCATATCCGGCCGGTTCATAATTTCCAATCGTGCCCCCTGCTCAAAGGATAAAAAATAAGATCTGAAATCTGTTGTCTGATTGTGATACCCTTCATTTGCTTTTGCATCAAAATACCGGACAAAAAAATCCTTCGTCCCTTCCAGATCCTTTACATACATTGCAACATGTTCTATGTACATTTCATTCCTCCCGATTCCTCTCCGGATTTTCTGTGGATGATTTCTCATACGATCAATTTATTGCGGTGCTGTATCATATACGCAGAAAGTTATTCCATGGGTTTATCTTTTCTGCCGGATACACAATATCATTTATTATACTCTAACCATTAAGAAACAGCAAGGCTGGCGAAAGGCTGATGACAGATGGATGCTCCGGAAACAAGAGAGCGGGAACTTGCGCCTTTGCGAAAATCCGTGATAGTTATGAAAAGATTGTCATTGCCCTGGAGTGTGATTTTACTCAGACGCAGGATGGGATTAAAATTATCAGAGCAGTGGACTTCCTTCCGGAGTGATATGCCGTTGCAGCACATGTAAACTTCTTTTCTGCATACAAAAAACGGAAAAAAAGAAAAGCCAGAAACGCTTATTTCTAAGCTTTTCTGACTTTCGCCCCTGCCAAGGAGTCGATGCGACAGGATTTGAACCTGCGACCTCTGCGTCCCGAACGCAGCGCTCTACCAAGCTGAGCCACCCATCGATATGCTTTTCGCTGATTTATTGCCTCGTTTCAGCTTGTTCAGTATAGCATCTCCCAACAGAAAAATCAAGTGTTTTTTGATTTTTTTTAAATTTGTTAAATTGTTTATATTATATTGAATTTTTTGAAAATTTACAGGCACATCCCGCCTGCAACTTCTGCCTTTTGTTTATCCGATCATTCTCCATCCCGGATGATATTTGTTTTTCAGTGTGCCGTTCACCAGCTTTCCCCAGCCCAGCGGATAACCGGATACGCAGACCAGCTGCCACCCTTTCGGCCGTGCGGTCGCCAGATCATCGGCCATCACGGTTTCTCCCCGAAGATACTGCCGGATCCTCTCGTCCTTCTGATCGAAATCCAGGACGGAGCTGTACTCCTCTTTCCGAAGGGCCATGGCAAATGACTGCGACGGCTCAAAGCGGCCGCGTTTCAGTTCGCCCAGATACAGCCCGTTGCGCAGGAAAGGAATACCGCCTCTGATGGCAGGAGGCTCCGGTATGAAATAGACCTGCTCCTTTCGCACCTCGATCTGATTCATCTGCCATTCCATGGAGACATCCTGAAGAAATTCCCGCAGTACTTTCTCCTCCTCCCGGGAGGGGCTGCCGCCTTTTCGCTGCACCGGTGCATGTATGCGGGAAAGTGTCCCTGCTTTTTGCAGAAGTGCAAGAAAATGGCCCTCTCCATTCATTTTATGAGGAAAAATGCGGACGCATCTGCTCAGCTCTTCTCCCCGGTCTGCCTGCACTGCAGAATCCGGAAAGCCCCACTCCGGCCGGCCATGAGAAAAGCCTTCCTTCCACGGAATTTCACACAGCTTCATCTCCGGACATTCGCTTCGTACGTATGCGATGATCTGCTCATTTTCTTCCGGAGCAAAGGTACAGGTGGAATACAGCAGCATTCCGCCCGGGCGCAGCATGGATACGGCCTGTTTTATGATCTCCCGCTGTGTCTTCGCACAGGCTTCCACTTTTTCGGTGCTCCATGCCCTGGCGTTTGCCATGTCCTTCCGGAACATTCCCTCTCCGGAGCAGGGTGCATCCACCAGAATCTTGTCAAATGCTTCCGGGAACTGAGCTGCCAGCTTGTTTGGTACGGCATTCGTCACAAAGGAATTCTTCACACCGAACACTTCCAGATTTTTCAGAAGTGCCTTTGCCCGGGACGCACTGATGTCGTTTGCCACCAGCAGTCCTTTTCCGCAAAGCTTCGCAGCCAGAGCCGTTGCCTTGCCGCCGGGAGCCGCACAGAGATCCAGCACGTGATCCCCCGGCTCCACCGGAAGGACGGAGGCCGGTGTCATGGCACTCGGTTCCTGCAGATAATACAGTCCGGCATAGTAGAAGGGATGTCTCGCCGGATCATCTTCCTTTTCGTAGTAAAATCCGTTGTCGGTCCACGGTATCTTTTTCAGATGAAAAGGCACCAGCTTCACAAATTCTTCCACACTGATTTTCATCGTATTGACACGCAGTCCGAAATTTCTCGGCTGTTCATACGTCTTCAGAAATGATTCATATTCATCGCCGAGCATATTTTTCATACGCTCCAGGAATTCCTGCGGCAGTTCCATATCGTTTCCCTCCAGTATGCTCCATCGTATTCCTTTTCTTATCCGCCATCCTCACTCTGCATCCCAGTCAAATTTCGTCAGACTGCCCTGCAGCTTCATCTGGTCAAACCCGTTCTGACGCAGCGCTTCGTACAGCACAATCGCCACAGAATTGCTGAGATTCAGTGACCTGGTCTCGCCGATCATGGGAATGCGGACGCACGTATCGGGATGTTCGTGAAGAATCTCCTCCGGAATTCCGGCGCTCTCTTTTCCGAACATGATGTAGCAGTCCGGCTCGTAGGATACCTCCGTATATACGTTTCTTCCTTTTGTCGTGGCCATGTATATTTTTGCCCCCGGATTTTTCTCCAGGAATTCTTCATAATCGAGATAACAGCGTACATCCAGCTGGGGCCAGTAATCCATCCCGGCACGCTTCAGTGCTTTTTCGCTGAGTGAAAAGCCCAGCGGCTCGATCAGATGCAGTGTTGTTCCTGTTGCCACGCAGGTACGGCCGATGTTTCCCGTGTTTGCCGGAATTTCCGGCTCATGGAGCACAATATTTAATCTTGCCATTTCTTTTGTCCTCTTTCTGTCTGAATATTCTCTGCCGTTCTGCAGCAGAATCTCCTTCGGATATCTGCCGGTACAGTCTGCATTTTTTTACGGCAGTTCATCTATGTGACGTTTCAGCTCTGTCAGATCCGACAGCGTGACTGTCATGTTTTTTCCATCGGAATTTCCCTCACCTCTGCACTGATACTGGAAAGACATCTTCAGCTGCGGATTTCCGGCATAAGACGGACTGATATTATAGGAATCTCCCATACTGCTGTCTGCTTCCGGAAGACCGATCAGCTGCAGGCCCATCCGCAGAGCGTCGTACTGGCTCGTATCCACCGACGTATAGATGGGCATGTCCGGATAATAATACCGGTATCCGCTGTCTCCGTACAGAACACTCCGGTCGTAGTTTTCTCCGGATATCCTGGTCTCCAGCGAGTAAGCAATCTCACTGCTGCCGCCGTCACTCTTGTAGATGCGCCAGTGGGGCAGGAATCTCCCGTCATCTCCGTATTCATACAGAACATATTCATTATCAGAATTATTCGCAAAGTACGTCACCATAGAAGACTCCACATACAGGTACGTTTTTCCGCCGATTTCCGTCAGGCCTGCTGTGGTGCAATTAAATTCCACATTATTATATCGATCCAGCAGCTGCGTTCCGATCCGGATCACTTCCCCTGTCCGGGAAACCGTATACAGATCCACATAAGCTGCCGTACAGTAAATACCGTTTCCCCAGACAGACTCATCCGTATCCGGCGCAAGGTAATACACCAGCAGATCCTCTGTACCGTCCCGGTTCAGATCGGCGATGTCCGCCCCCAGAAGACCGGAGCGCCGATCCCAGCAGAGCATAGTAGATGCTTCCTGCGCATTATATGCATGATATCCGTCAACAAAGGCGGCAGTCGTCTCCAGGCTGGCGTAGCCCATCTGCGGCAGCAGATTGTCCCGGATAAACTCATAGTAATTAAACGCACCCAGACTGATGGCACCTGTATTCACCTGATACTCCCGCAACGGGAAGGTCTGAACCGAATTGTCCGGCTGCTCCAGTGTCACAGAGAAGGATTTCGGCTGCAGATCCGGATAATCAGGATGGGAAAACGTAAAGGTCAGCGTCTCCGCCAGCACATCCTCCTGATTTTCCTGCATGGACAGCGGAAGATAAAAATCAAAGGTTCCGTCTGCCCCGGAAAGGAAACTGACCGGCTGCATCCCCCGGGCAGAAGTGATCTCTGTGTTTACCCCCGATACCGACTGTTTCGTTTTCCGGTCAACGTAGCTTCCGGTCACGTGAATATAATACGGTATCACCGGTATCTGTAAATATGCATCACTGTAGCCGGCCAGAAGATACCCCAGATCATACGGCGAATAAAAAGCTTCCGCATCGTACGAAGCCAGCAGCGCCATCTGTTCCAGATCAATTTTCATCCACGTTTCCTGCTGGCGGTAGCCGTCTGTCTCTTTCATTTTCTGCATCGCCTTCATTCCAAGGCACCGCGTCACATATCTCGATTTGACGAAATTGTAGGCAAGACATTTCGTCTGCTCCAGAGACAGCTTCAGTTCCCTTCTGTTCAGGGAGGACATATCTGGAAACCGGTCGGAAGACGTACCAAAAATTCTCACAAGATCACCGTTCAGGCATTCATAAGCGTCCCTGTTATAGAGTATTGCTGT
The DNA here is from genome assembly GCA_034093895.1 of Candidatus Choladocola sp. GTDB lineage: Bacteria > Bacillota > Clostridia > Lachnospirales > Lachnospiraceae > Choladousia. The sequence continues at coordinate 18,085 of JAXEBU010000093.1, forward strand.
CAGAGACTGCTGAAATGCTTCCGAGGAATCCAGTGTATCCGTATACTTGGGATTGAGACGGGTGGCAAACGTATACAGGTCAACGATGAATCCTCCGCCCAGCACATCAAAAACGCGGTCTTTCACAAAAGAACCTGCCACGCTTAATAACACTTCCGTAAAAACGTACGCTGCCTTGCCGCTTTCAAACAGCTCCAGTTTCTTGTCCAGAACCGGCAGCAGATATTGGGGCATGCTGTTCAGACGGGCGCGGAAAAGCGTATTGTTTTCACTGAGATCATCTAAAAAAGCGCGGGCGCCCTTGACTGCCATGGTATCCCTGGCATCATACTCTGCCAGGCAAATCCCTGCCTCCACGAGATACCCCGTTACGGTTCCCCCGATTTCGGCTCCTTTTGCTACTTTAGAGATGGCACTCATGTTCCTGGAGGTCGTCATATCAGCATTGATATTTTTTATAAAAACAGAAGGCTTAACTACAGCCGCTCCTTCCTGATACCCTTCCTCCAGCATTTTAAAAAGCTCTTCCCAGCGATAATCATTATTTTCAAATGCTGTTCCCAGCATACTGAATCCGGATTCCGCAGAAGACATAATCATGCCATACGCATCCAGCCCCAGGCTGGTTCTGTTTCCGGCCGTCTCTATGATTTCAGCTTCATCTGACTGAACAATTTTTGCCATCACTTCGGCGCCGTACGCATCGTCTGTAACGAGATCTGCAATCGTCGACTGACTGGAAAGAAAGACAGCCCATTTGTCCAGTTCCCCATTCAGCATGCCGTCATAGACATCAAACCACTTCAGCTTATCTGTGGCTTCCGGTCTGTTTTCCGTCAGGTCAGCTTTCCCAAAGGCCTGCACATAATCAAAGTATCCGGGATCAAGGTACAGATCATACAGTACATCCAGAATATTTTTCTGCGGACCGCCCACTGCAATGCAGGACAGTGATCCATTGCTGTCCTTCGGTGCATAGAATTCTCCGCCTGTCAGCCGGAAAAACAGTTCCAGCGGAACCCAGAGCCGTTCATCCTGCCAGACGGTTGACACAGGAAGTGTATATTCCAGACACGTATCGTACATTGCCCAGTACACAGCAGGTGAATTCCGGAGAAAAATAACGGTTCTGTGATATGCATCAACCCGTACCCCCTGTCCGCTTTCTGTATAACTGATTCCAAGCCGCAGGCAGAGGTCACAGATATCTGCCAGTGTATGGCCGTCCTTTACAAGAACAGGAAGATCCTTCTGCACAATGCTTCCTTCCGACTCATATCGCACCGGCAAATATCCATAATATCCCTCCGCCATGGGCTGATACGTATCATCCGTATGTGCCGTATACGTATCCAGTGTTTCCAGTCCCGCGTTGAGTACGTCAGCCGGTGCCAGGAGAGCCATCATCCATGCAAGAAGAAATGTCAGTACGCGTATTCTCTTTTTTCTCTTCATTGGCCGCTCCCTTCCTGTGCCAGACCGGAAATTTCCTCCATGGAGTCTGCCGCAGCTTCTTCATAATACCGGATCAGTCCTCCGTACACTGCATCGAGAAACGGTTCATTCATGATAAATTTCCACTGCTCCCCGCTTTTGCCGGCCAGCAGTGACACTTCCCGCTGCATCCTGCCGCAGGAGGGATCAGAGGCACCATTTATCAGCAGCTGAAGGAGCGATTCCTCTGTTACATCTGACAGATCCTGTGTTTTCAGATACTCCGCCAGATCGGGCACATCCACCGCAAACACTGCCGTATTCTTTTCCAGAGACTGACAGTGAAGCGAACCGTTTCTCATGATGGCAGCCAGAAGCTGCAGCGAAGTCCCGGATCCCGTCCCCGCCGTATCATCATCCGGTGATGTCTGACCGGTCTGTGACCGGTCGGCTGCCAGTTCCGGTCCTGCCAGAGCTTCCAGCTCCTGCCGGTCAATGATTCTCATAACCGTTCCGTCCACCGGTTCACTCTCTTCCGTCTTTGTCTTCTCTTCGGCACCCCCACCTTCTGATGATGCCGGATAAAACATTTCATAAACTGCTTCACAGTCGCCCCTGCTCCATGCATCCTCGAGACGGTCGGCAGCTTTTGACGGACTGTCTTTTTTCATAAGAAAAACTGCCAGAATAATCCCTGCAGCCGCTGCACAGATCAGCAGTGCAGCACTGACAATCCAAAACACTTTTTTCTTTTTTCCCCGTACTCTGTTCACCTTCCGCCGTCTGGCCATAAAATTCCTCCCTCGTCTTACACCGGTCGCTTTGCGCGCCTTATACGATGAAAAAGGACAGACACAAAGCTGTTGTTCTACTGTGACTGTCCTCCCATATTTGTCTCTTCTATTATTGCTGTGCTTTCAGCTTCCGGATAAATTTCCCCAGCCTTCCGATCGCAATCTTCAGGTCCTCAAGGGAATATGCATAGGATATTCTGAGGAATCCCTCTCCGCAGTCTCCGAACGCCGTTCCGGGTACCACTGCCACATGCTCTTCTTCCAGAAGACGCATGGCAAATTCTTCGGAAGTAAGACCAAACTCTTTAATACACGGGAAAACATAAAAGGCTCCGAAGGGTTCAAAACACTTCAGTCCCATCTCTGCAAAAGCATGCATCAGATACCGTCTTCTCTGATTGTAGGATTCCCGCATCATTGCCACATCGCCATCTCCGTTGCGCAGCGCCTGCACTGCCGCATACTGGCTGTTGGTCGGCGCACACATAATGGCAAACTGATGAATTTTTGTCATCTGTTCTACAATTGTCCGCGGTCCGCAGATGTAACCGAGACGCCATCCCGTCATGGCAAAGGACTTGGAGAATCCGTTGATCGTCAGCGTCCTCTCCTTCATGCCCGGCAGACTTGCAATGGAAACGTGATCACCGGAATACGTCAGTTCCGAATAAATCTCATCGGACAATACAAAAATATCCTTCTCAATACACACCTCTGCCACAGCTTCCAGATCTTCACGGCGCATCACGGCTCCCGTCGGATTATTGGGAAAAGGAAGAATCAGAAGCTTTGTCCGCTCCGTAATTTTTTCCAGCAGCTCTTCCTTCGTCAGCCGGAATTCATTTTCCTCTTTCAGCTCAATCGTCACGGGAACACCGTCTGCCAGCACGGCGCACGGCAGGTAGGACACGTAACACGGCTGCGGAATCAGCACCTCATCACCCGGATCCAGCATGGCTCTCATGGCAATATCAATTCCCTCACTGCCTCCCACCGTTACCAGAATCTCATGGAGCGGATCATACTCAATATTGCATCTGCGTCTTAAGTACCGGCTGATTTCCACACGCAATTCTTTCAGTCCGGAATTGGATGTATAAAAAGTCCTTCCTTTTTCCAGTGTATAGATACCCTCGTCCCGGATATGCCACGGCGTATCAAAGTCAGGTTCTCCCACACCGAGGGAAACCACGTCTTCCATCTCATTGGCGATATCGAAAAACTTGCGGATTCCTGAAGGCTCAATCGACATTACTTTTTTTGATAATGGATTTCTCACGGTGTCACCAGCATCCTTTCATCTTTTGATTTTTTCCCGAGGATTGTTCCGTAATCCTTGTATTTTTTCAGAATAAAATGTGTGGCCGTACTGAGCACCGTATCCAGCGTAGACAGTTTGTCGCTGACGAAGCTTGATACTTCCCGCAGTGTCTTTCCCTGCAGAATCACCAGGAGATCGTACGCGCCGGAAATCAGATATACGGACTGAACCTCCGGATAATTGTAAATACGCTCGGCGATGGAATCAAATCCCTGGCCCCGCTGCGGGGTCACACGTACTTCAATCAGTGCCGTTACTTTCTCCGAGGAGGTTTTCTCCCAGTCAATTAAAGTATGGTATCCGCAGATTACCTGCTCTTTTTCCATCTGCGCTACCTCATTCGCGATCACTTCCTCACTTGATCCCAGCAGAACGGCCAGCTCCTGCAGGTCAATCTTGCTGTTTTTTTCAAGAAATGTTAAAATCTGTTCTCTCATGATTCAATCCTCCCAGTTTTCAGAACATTTACTGCTCTATCCGTGAACCCGGTACCACTCATCCTGTTTCGGTCGGTCCAGAAAACGCACGTCCTCTCCATTCCGGATAATCCGGTCCTTGCCGTCCGTCACTCTGCCAATCACCACAGCCGGGATGCCGGCTGCTGCAAGCTCTGCCACCAGTGCCTCGCCATTATCAGTACCTGCAAGCATAGCCCCCGCTGAATACAGATAGTACGGGTTTATATCATAATATTCACAAATTTCTATGGTTTCCTGTTTTACAGGTATCTTTTTTAAATCCACTTCCAGTCCAACACCTGCCCGTTCTGCCATTTCCCAGAGTCCGTTGAATATGCCTCCCTGTGACAGATCATGCATCGCGGCCGCACCGAAGTGGGTGATGGCTCGAGCCTCTTCCTCCACCGACATAATTTTCTCAAAGGCCTTTGCCCTGTCAATCAAGGCAAAAGGATATCTTTTCTTCAGCTCCTCCTCGTGGGCCCGCGCAAGAGCTGCCGTCCCTCCCAGGGCAATCCATCGGGTTACCACCAGTTCCTGACCGGGGCGCAGTATTTCTCTGTCTCTTCGTTCAGCGGCCCTGACCTTTCCGATTCCTGTAACAAGATAGTACGGACGGATCACACCTGCCGTAACCTCCGTATGACCGCCCACAATTCCCATGCTGTAATGGGAAGCCGCCGCTGACAGCCTCTTCATATCTGCCTTCAGATCCGTTTCTCCGTATTCCGGCGGAAGCAGCGCCTGCACAAGAACAGACTCCGGTTCGGCTCCGCTGCAGACCAGATTGTTCACAGCTGCAGTGATCAGCTTTCCGGGATCATCTTCAAACCCCGGAACCACTCCTGCCGCAGCATACACGGAGAAGCAGCCGGATTCCTGCTCTGACACGGCACAGTCTGAGCCGTATCGTTCCCGCACAAATACCGGATCTGTATTCAGTTGTCTCAGTACCGATCGTTTCAGCGCCGGTTCCGCCAGCTTTCCTGTTCGCATATGTTCTCCCGTGTACCTTCCGCTTTACTGTGCGGTATAAAAATCTTCCTCAGGCGGATCTACCATAATCGTCTGATCCGCCGATGGTTCCGTCTGAGCCGGCGCTTCCGTCTGGACAGGAGCCTCCGTCTGAGCCGGTGCTTCCGTTGCTTCTGTTGCCTCTGTCGCCTCTGTCTGTTCCTGCACACCGTTTGCCAGTACAGACTGAACCTGCTCCAGGCTGTTCTGGCCGATGGCAGAATACAGCGCCGAAGCCAGTGCCTGATTGTCCGTCACCACACCGACCTCGTAGATCGCCGGTGAAGCCTGATAATTACTGCTGTTTACCTGAATCGTCTCGGAGAGTACTCCGTCGTAATAAATATTCTTCCAGAGCACTGCGCTCAGTCCCTGGTGCGGTGTCTGAACCTGTGCGAGATATCCCACATTCTGATCCGTCTTTGCCACCAGTTTGATATTCTGGGACGGATCTGTCTGCCCCGTCGTCTCACTGACAAATTCTATGGATCTGTTTGACGGCCTTGTTTCCACACCGTAAATGGTAAAATTCAGCGTTCCGTAATATGCCGATCCCACAATATATATGGGATCATCCAGTGTATTTGTAAAAACAAAGTCCATCAGACCTTCAGCGATGGCTGCATCCTTTGAAGGATCCACATAGCTGACCAGCATCGTATGGTTCGATCTGGCATCCACCTGAAGCTCCGCTTTCAGAACTGCATTATATAGCGTTGTGGACACCTGGCAGATACCTCCTCCGTAGGAATCCACCACCTGACCGGCTTCATAGGAAGGAGCCAGCTCATATCCATTGTCCGGTGTGAAGGGCACTACCGCATCCGTTACGGAAAAGCTCTCACCGGGCATCAACAGTGTTCCGTTGATTTTTGAAGTTCCGTTTTCCACGTTTTTTGCTCTTCCGGCGGAAGATGCAGAATAATCTGTCGTCGCCGAACCGAGCACATCTGTCATCCGGCTGAGCCGTTCAGCAGTCAGCACCGGTGACACACGCTCCACCGTCGCTTCGATCACCGTATCGCCGGCCTGCCACTCAGTAACGTATTCCTGCAGCTTCTCAAGCGTCGCTTCTGCATCCAGCGTCAGCCCGTCCGTTCCGCCTTCCACATGAAGCATACCGTCATCTCCCATATAAACGGAGCCTTCCACCGGATCACAGTTGTATTCCGCGCAGGAATTCACAAAAGCTTCCTCCGCATCTTCATCCAGCGTATATTCTATGTCATAATGCAAACTCTGATTCTGCAGATCTTTCTGTTCTTTGTACCGTCTGACAATATTGCCTGTTGTTCCGATCTGGCTGATCTCCTGAACCAGATCCGTATTCTCCCATTTCAGCCCAAGTTCACTCCACGTTGCGGAGATCTGATAATCTCCCATCTGAAGTGTTATTACCGATTCTCCCAGCTGCTGTACTTCGCTCTTCACGTAGGCTGCAGCTTCCTCTGCTGTCATTCCGCTGACATCCTGGTCTCCGATAAACACACCGTCACTGATTACATTCCGGCTCTCATCCCCATGTACCGTCATCAGAAACCCGGTCTGAATCACCAGCGCTGTCAGCACCCCTGTCAAAAATCTTTTTCGCATATCATTCCCCTTTTTGTTTTTCTGCCGGCTCTCAGACAATCAGCGCTGACACAATCGTTCCAAGTACCATTGCAACGATAATTAAAATGACAATTGCCGCTGCAATTTTCTGCTGCTTTTTGGAGTTATTAAAATTCATCATGACTCTCACCTCATAATCTTTCCGTACTGCAGAATAATCCCGTCAATCATACGGGATGCTTCACTTTTCGTCAGTCCGTCTATTTTGACGTTACTTTCTATTCTATGATATTTTAACAAATCCCGCAAGTATCCTTTTTGTGAATTTGTGATGGGGCTTACTTTCCTTACTTTTGCCTGCAGAACGGATGGCTCAAAAAGGTCCGGCCTGGCTTCTCCGAATTCTTCCTTCAGCCGCTCATACAGCCTTGCAGCCGTCAGAGCATCATCCAGGGCTCTGTGATGATGTTCCTGCGTAATCCCGTAATAGGAAGCCAGTCGGTCCAGGGATTTTCCTTCCAGCTGCGGCAGGCAGAGCCTGGCAATCGTCAGGGTATCCAGCCCTCTCCGTTCATAAGGAAGGCCCATCCCTGTCACCGCGCACTTCATAAAACTGTAATCAAACAAAACATTATGTCCCAGCAGAACACCGTCTCCCGCAAATTCCAGAAAACCGTTCACTGCTTCCTCTGCCCCGGGACTTTCCCTGACCATTTCGTCCGTAATTCCTGTCAATTCCGTAATGCGAGGCGGAATACAGATGCACGGATTGATAAACGTCTCGTACGTTGCCGCAACATCCCCGTCCTCCACCTTCAAAGCCCCGATTTCCAGAATTCTGTCCTGTCCGGGACGCAGTCCCGTCGTCTCCAGATCAAACGCCACATAACAATTCTGCATAATTCCTCCCGTTTCAGTATGGCAGGTCTGCCTTACAGACCGCCGCGTCTCCCGTCAGCGGATTCCTGACTCTGTAATCAAACAGCAGCCACTGCGTCCCGGAAGATCCATTTCCCAACACATCAGAGGTGAACCGTTCCAGATGTGTCATCCGCATCATCTGTTTCCATGTCATGTTCTCATAAGCCGGAAGATACGTTCGTGTCTGTTCTTCCTCCCGATAAAAGGCTGCCATCTCCGTCTGATATGATAGCAGCTCCGGCGCCCAGTCCGGCCTGCTCTTCCCGTTTTCACGAAGATAAAAATCAAATGTCAGCAGCTCATCAAACCGGTTTTCCTGATCCGTAAGTGATCTTTCCTGCAAAGACCTGCGGATAAATTCCCTCAGTATGGAAAAACGCTGTATTCTGGAGTACGATTTTCCATCCAGTTCATTTTTCTTATAATAGTCCGCCAGTGATGCATACAGTTCAAAGGGCCGCCCAAATATCTGTTCCAGGGCCGCCATCGTGTTGCGAAACTGCTGACTGTTATAATAGACTTCCAGCATCTCTTCCACCTCTTTGAGACGGACCAGCTCATCACAGGAAATCCACTTCGTTTTCAGAACCTCATACGGGCACTCACTGCGATAGACAATGCCATATTCTTCTGCCCGGCGGTGCATCTCGGAGCCTCTGAGCACCTTCAGAAATCCCAGCTGCAGCTCCTGTGGATGAAGCCGATACACGGTATCGAAGGAGCTTTGGAAGCTTTCGAAATCTTCATAAGGAAGTCCCGCAATCAAATCGAGATGCTGATGAATATTTTCTGATGCTGCAATCTGTTTTACACGGGATGTGATTTTTTCAAATTCTGCCGTCCGGTGGATCGCAGCAAGTGTCCTTTCATTGACTGTCTGTACGCCGATTTCCAGCTGTACCAGTCCCGGCCGCATTCCCGAAAGAATTTCAACCTCTTTATCCGTCAGAATATCTGCCGCAATTTCAAAATGAAAATTTGTCACCCCATTGTCATGATCCCGGATAAACTGCCACAGTTCTTCCGCGCGGCTGTGGCTGCAGTTGAATGTCCGGTCTACAAACTTCACCTGCGGCACACGGTGTTTCAGGAAAAACAGCAGTTCCTGTTTTACCTTTTCCGTGCTGCGAAACCGCACCCGTTTGTCAATGGAAGAAAGACAGTAGCTGCAGGAAAACGGACAGCCTCTGCTGCTCTCATAATATATGATACGATTCTGAAATTTCTCCGGATGATCGTAGACGAAAGGCAGCTCATCCAGCGTTTTCAATGTTTCTCCAGGCCCCGTCACCCGGACAGCTCCCGTTTCTTTTTCCCGGTACGCAATTCCCGGAATCTGAGAAAGTGTTCCTTTTAAACTGCAGTAATAATCCAGCAGACGGTAAAAGGTGCGCTCTCCCTCCCCTTTCATCACCCCATCAAACTGGGGATTTCCCCGGAGAAACTCTTCCGCATCGTAAGACACCTCCGGCCCTCCCGCCCAGATCACAGTATCCGGCAGTACCCTTCGGATATTCTCCGCTGTTTCCAGAATCACTCTGCGATTCCAGATGTAACAGGAGAAAAACAGAAGCTGCGGCTTCTTCTGATAAATACTGCGGAAAATTTCGTCTGTCTGATGATTGATGGTGTATTCTGCCAGCTCCACTGACGTCTCATACGAGCCCGCAGATGCTTTCAGACTGTAAACCGCCAGATTTGAATGAATGTATTTTGCATTGACAGCGACCAGAAGTATCTTCATGGAACCTCCTCATATATGGAAAAATGTATCTGCCCGTCAGGCGTACAGTTTATATCGGCAGGAAACGAAGTTTCCTGTGACACGAAGAAAGACAGGAGCCCCCTCCAGCGTGACTCCTGCCCAGTTTTGTTATTTCTGTTTTCCGGTTTCTACAGAACCATTTTTGCGGCTCCGTAAATTCCTGCGTCATTCCCCAGCATGGCAAGGGCAAATTTCGTCTGCCGGCAGGAAGAAAATGCGTATTTCTGATACGGCTTCTCAATATAATCGAGAAGGATCTGGCCTGCCTTCGACACACCGCCGCCAATTACGATGATCTGCGGATCTGTGACAGCGGTAAATACTGCCAGCGTTTTTCCCAGATATGTACCAAACCGCTCTGCTATCTCCAGGGCAACCGCATCCTGCTGCTTCACTGCATCAAATACTGCCTTGGCAGACAGTTCTCCTTCTCTTAAAAGAGAGGGACGTTCATCCGTCGCAAGCGCTTCTCTTGCCAGACGAACGATACCCGTTGCAGATGCCACCTGCTCAAGACATCCACAGTTGCCGCAGTTGCAGGGATCCGTAATCGCGTCCTCCACATGGGCATGGCCGATCTCTCCGCCGGCACCGTGGGAGCCTGCCACAATCTTATCGTTAATAATGATTCCGCCGCCGACACCTGTGCCAAGCGTCACCAGAATCATATCGTGATATCCTGCTCCGCCGCCCTTCCAGAGTTCACCCAGCGCAGCCACATTGGCATCATTTCCGGCCTTTACGGCAAGTCCTGTCAGCTCGGACAGTTCCTTTACCACGTTTACGTATCCCCAGTGGAGATTCACTGCACACGGAACCTCCCCTGCCTCATTGACCGGTCCCGGAACACCGATTCCCACACCGGCAATCTCATCTTTATTCAGATTTTTTTCAACAATCTTTTCATTGATAGCAGCTGCCACATCCGGAAGAATGAAAACACCGTTATTCTCGGTTCTCGTCTTAATCTCCCATTTTTCCAGCACTTCGCCTTCTGTCGTAAACAGTCCGCACTTTACTGTGGTTCCGCCCACATCGATTCCAAAACAATATTTTTTCATAGTTTACTCCTGCTTTCCCGCATTTTTCATAATGCTGTTCTGTACACGGTTGTACAATTCCTGTGCGGCATTGTATCCCATCTTCTTCTGTCTGTGGTTGACTGCTGCCGATTCCAGAATAACCGCAAGATTTCGTCCCGGACGGATCGGCAGAGAATGACATACCACTTTGATTCCCAGAAATTCTGTGTATTCTTCCTCAAGGCCAAGGCGGTCATACTCCTTGTCTCTGTCCCACTCCTCCAGTTTGATTACAAGATCAATGGACTGCGTGTTCTTGACACTCTCAACACCGAACAGCGTCTTTACATCAATGATGCCGATACCGCGAAGCTCTATAAAATGACGCGTAATTTCCGGAGCGGAACCAATCAACGTAACATCGCTGACTTTGCGCAGCTCCACAACGTCATCCGACACAAGACGGTGACCACGCTTAATCAGTTCCAGGGCAGCCTCACTCTTACCGATGCCGCTCTCGCCCATGATCAGAATTCCTTCACCGTACACATCCACAAGCACTCCGTGAATGGAGATGCAGGGCGCCAGTTCCACATTCAGCCATCGGATAATCTCTGCCATAAAATCTGAGGTGGTCTGCTTCGTAGTGAAAATCGGCACCTCATACTCCTTTGCAAGGCGAAGCATGTCCGCATCCGGTTCCGTCATTGTCGTATAAATGATGCACGGCATATGATAGGACAAAAATTTCTCATAAATCGGAATTTTCTTCTCTCTCGGCTGATTCTCCAGATAAGTATACTCTACGTATCCGATGATCTGTACACGCTCGGAATAAAAATGATCAAAATAACCTGTCAGCTGAAGCGCCGGTCGGTTGATTTCCGATGTGACAATCTTTTTTCCTTCCATACTGATTTCCGGAATCACATTCGTCAGTTTCATTTTTTCCACAAGCTTTTCAATTGTTACGCTGCTCGCCATTGCTGATAACCTCCTGTATTTTTTTCAAGGGACGGTACCAGCCTGACACCGTCGCCAAAATCTCTGTTCCTGACAGTTCTCTGCTTTATGATTCTCATTATAGTGAATCTGACAATGTTTGTCCATAATCAGAATCAGAAAATCAGCGGAACTGTTCCAGATCCTTTCTCAGTCGTTACTCTTCTGTTACCTGAAGTTTTTTCCCGCCGCCATCCCGGCTGTGAAAATAGTCATATACCTGCTGCGCACTCCGCGCATTCATGGAAGGCGCACCTGAGAGCTCCTCCAGGGATGCATCCCGGATTCCTTCCAGCGATTTAAATGTGCGCATCAGTGCTTTCCGTCTCGTCGGACCGATCCCCTCAATATCATCCAGCAGTGAATGCACCTGCCCCTTGCTGCGCAGGCTCCGGTGATATTCGATTGCGAAACGGTGCGCCTCATCCTGAATTCTTGTGATCAGACGGAAGGACTCTGAGTGAGTATCAATGGGCAGCTCCACATTGTTATAATAAATTCCTCTTGTACGGTGGAAATCATCCTTCACCATACCGCAGACAGGAATGGAAATTCCGAGCTTCTGCAGAACCTTCAGGGCAATATTGACCTGCCCTCTTCCTCCGTCCATCAGAATCAGATCCGGAAACCGGCTGAAGCTTCCCATTTCATAATCCATTTCTTTTTCATCCAGCTCTCTGCGTTCTTCCAGTCCGTGGGAAAACCTCCTTGTCAGTACCTCTTCCATGCTTGCATAGTCATCCGGCCCCTGTACCGTTCTGATTTTGAATTTCCGGTAATCGCTCCGCTTCGGCTTTCCTTTTTCGTAAACAATCATGGACCCCACCGACTCAAAGCCGCTGATATTGGAGATATCGTAAGCCTCCATGCGCATTGCCCTGTCAATTCCCAACAGCTTTTCAATCTCATGGACCGCTCCGATCGTTCTTCCCTCTTCCCGTTTGATCCGCTCCCGGTCCTGCCGCAAAACAATGGATGCATTTTCTGCCGCCAGTTCCACCAGCTTCTCTTTCGTTCCCTTTTTCGGAACCCGGAGATAAACTCTCTGTCCCCTTTTTTCGCTCAGCCATTTCTCCACAACTTCATGGTCCTCAATTTCCGCTTCCAGCATCAGTTCTTTCGGCACAAAGGGCGTCCCGCCGTAATACTGTTTTATAAAGCTGCTCAGAATGGCCGATTTCGTGTCATGAGGCGCCACCCTCAGATAAAAATGATCTCTGCCGATCATCTTTCCGCCCCGGATAAAGAAAACCTGCACGACTGCATCGTTTTCATCGGAGGCCAGAGCAAGCACATCCTTGTCTTCTCCGTCTCCTCCCGTAATTTTCTGCCGCTGGGCCACCTGTAAAACGCTGCCGATCAGGTCACGGTACTCAATTGCCTTCTCAAAATCCATGTTTTCGGAGGCTTCCTGCATTTTTTTCTCCAGCATCTCCAGTACAGGACCATGATTCCCGTTGAGGAATTCCAGCGCTTCGTTCACCGCTTTTCTGTATTCCTCCTTTGTAACCTTTCCCTGACAGGGAGCCGTGCACTGTCCGATGTGATAATACAGGCAGGGACGTTCTTTTCCGATATCTCTCGGAAGACTTTTGCTGCAGCTTCGCAGATGGTACAGTTTATTGATCAGCTCGATGGTATCCTTGACGGCGCCCGCACTCGTATAAGGTCCGAAATACCTGGATTTGTCTTTTTTCATGGTTCTGGAAAAAAGGACACGCGGAAACTCTTCCCCCAGTGTCACCTTAATAAACGGATACGTCTTGTCATCCTTGAGCATGGTATTATATTTGGGACGGTGTTCCTTGATCAGATTGCACTCAAGAACGAGAGCCTCCAGCTCCGAGTCGGTTACAATATATTCAAACCGGCTGATCCGCTCCACCATCTGCTCAATCTTCACACTTTTCCCCCGGCTGCTCTGAAAATACTGTCGTACCCGGTTCCTGAGGCTGATGGCTTTTCCGACATAAATGATCTCATCACGCTCATCATGCATAATATATACGCCCGGTCTTGCAGGCAGTTTTTTCAGTTCTTCCTCTATATGAAACATGGAACCTCCACAAATGTGCTTCTAAAGATTTTGTTTGTTTTTCTTTTAGATTTCTTTCAGTTTTTTGTCACCGTTTCAACACATTTTTCCAATATACTCTAATCATCAACAAAAACAAATGAAGCCACACAAATACATGGCGCGTCTGTATTGTTCCTGGCTTCGACAAAAAACAATCTTAATTTCGGTTAAGTTTTCATACATTTTTCTCTCTCTTTGGCGGATATCAGCGATATCCGCCCTCCTTTTGTCCTGTCACATGCCGGAGTTCACCTGCGTTCAGCCTGAAGCGCTTTCATCGCTTTCCCAAACTGCACCGCAAACATGCACACAGTGGTCGTCACTGCTATGATATCCGCCACCGGCTCTGCCATAAACACGGCCCGTGTCCTGTCTGCCGGAAACAGCACCGGCATCAGATAAATCAGCGGAATCAGCAGAATAATCTTTCGCAGCAGCGCCAGAAACAGGGAGCTTTTTGCATTTCCCAGTGCTATAAAGGTCTGCTGGCATGCAATCTGTGCGCCAAAAATTCCGGCAGCAGCCACGTAAGTGCGCAGAGCAGGAACTCCGAATTCCAGCAGCTCGGGGCTGTTATTAAATACCCGGATAAACAGCTGCGGAGCCACCATGACCACCGCCCACAGTGTCATGGAATACGCCACACAGGAAATCAGCAGAATACGGAATGCACTTTTTACCCGGTCAGGATTTTTCGCGCCGAAATTAAAACTGATAATGGGCTGTGCTCCCTGAGAAAGTCCCTGCAGCGGCAGCAGGGAAAACTGCATGACGCTGGTGGCAATGGTCATGGTGGCCACAGCCACATCTCCGCCATATTTCAGCAGAGAAGAATTAAAGCACACTGAAATCAGACTCTCGGTCGCCTGCATAATGAAAGGGGAAAGACCCAGCGCCACAGATGGCAGGATAATTTCCGGTGACAGCCTGAGGTTCTCTTTCCGGATCCGCAGCACCGTTTTCTTTCCGGTCAGGAACCGAAGAATCCAGATCATGGAAATACACTGGGAGATAATCGTCGCCAAAGCCGCGCCGGCTACTCCCATATGCAGCCCGAAAATAAGGATGGGATCCAGAACAATATTCGTAACTGCACCAATCAGAACGGTCAGCATACTCGTCTTTGCAAATCCCTGTGCCGTAATAAACACATTCAGCCCCAGCGTAAACTGGACAAACAGTGTACCGCAGGCGTAAATCCTCATATAAGACACCGCATAATCAATCGTGTTTTCACTGGCTCCGAACATCAGCAGAAGATCTTCTGAAAACAGCAAAAAGACCGCCGTCAGGATAACCGCAATCAGAAACAGCAGTGTCACAGAGTTTCCCAGTGTCTGTTCTGCTTTCTCCTTCTGCCCTTTTCCCAGAAATATAGAGGCCCTCGGTGCACTGCCCATACCGGCCAAAGCTGCAAAGGCAGAAATAATCATAATCAGCGGCAGACAGACACCGACCCCGGTCAGCGCCAGCTGTCCTGCTTCCGGAATGTGGCCGATATAAATACGGTCCACCATGTTGTACAACAGATTAATAATCTGCGCCACAATAGCAGGCGCAGACAGACGCAGCATCAGCCTTCCCACAGGTGCACTGCCCAGTTCGTCCGTCCGGGCCGTTTTTCCTGCTGCTGGTTCTTCTTTCTTTATCATCTTTAAAATCCCCTCAGTTTATCATTTTCATCATCGTGTGTATTTTCGATGGATTTAATCACCACATAATAGCCGTACTGTTCATTCACCTTGATATAAACGCGGTCTCCCACCTTGTGTCCGAGAATCGCCTTCCCCACTGGCGACTCAATGCTGATCAGACCGTTCACAGAGTTTCCACGGACGGATGTCACCAGCCGGTACGTCTCTGTCTCATCATCTTCTTCAAAATACACTTGAACGGTATTGTTGATTCCCACTTCATCCTCTCTGGAATCATCGGAAATAATCGTTGCTGTCTTCAGCATCCTGTCAAGATACCGAATGCGGCTCTCGTTTTTATTCTTATCCCGTTTAGCCGCATAGTACTCAAAATTTTCACTGAGATCGCCGTGGGCACGTGCCTCTTTCACCGCCTCAATCGCTTCCTTTCGCACCACCAGCTTACGGTATTCTATCTCCTCTTCAATCTTTTTAACATCACTTTCTGTCAGCTGCTCCCGCATACTGTATTCCTTCTTTCTTTTCTGTTTTTCTCACGGTTCCGTTCTCAATTCTACCATGAGAACAGATGTTTCGCAAGAGCACTGTTCTGCACGCCCGCCACACTAACAAAAGAGGGGCTGTTGCAGAATAGTTCTCACGAATTTCTGTATCCGGTGTTCACCTTGTCTTCCTGACATCCGTCCGCACCAAACGGATAAAATCCGTTCTGTGAGGACGGATGTCTCAGACATGTGTACACCCGGATACCAGAAATCCTTTTGTACTTATTCTGCAACAACCCCTATCTGTCTGCAGGATGATTCAGATTATTTCTTATACATCGGGCCGTACGTAGCACATGCTCTGTAGTCTGCGCCCTCTTTGTCCATGCCGAATGCATTCCATGCTGCCGGACGGAAGATCTTTTCTGTCGGAACGTTGTGCATGCATACCGGGATTCTCAGCATGGAGCACATGGTGATCAGGTCTGCACCGATATGGCCGTAGCTGATTGCGCCATGGTTTGCACCCCAGTTGTTCATCACATCGTATGCTGTCTTGAACGGAGAACCTTCCTTGCCATCGCATCTCGGTGCGAACCAGGTGCACGGCCATGTGTAGTCTGTTCTCTTCCACAGTGTATCGGAAACTTCTTCCGGAAGATTTACGGTCCAGCCTTCTGCGATCTGCAGAACCGGTCCAAGTCCTCTTACAAGGTTCAGACGAATCATGGTAGCCGGCATCTCTGCCTTCGTTACAAATCTGGAGGAATATCCGCCGCCACGGAAATATCCGTTGTCTGCCGGATTCCAGGTCGTAGCTTCGAGAATTGCCTTCTGGTCCTCTTCCGTTACATCCCACCACTGTTTCATCACAGGATTGCCGTCAGCATCCTTAGCCTGTCCGCAGGCATCAAGGCATGCAGCACCGGAGTTGATCAGGTGGATGAATCCGCCTGCTTCCTTCGCAACGCCTTCCAGCTCATAGCCGGTAACTCTCTTAACTGCTTCCGGACTCCAGTATGTACGAACGTCAGCAAAAATCTGTGCACGGTTTGTCAGAAGCTTCATGAACATCATGCCAAGACCGTTCAGTACGTCATTCTCTGTTGCCAGAACGTACGGCTCTCTTGCTCCGTCCCAGTCGAAGGACGTATTCAGCATTGCCTCCGGGAAGTCACAGTTCGGATAGAAATCTGTCCACTGTCTCTGGCCCTGGAAACCTGCTGCAATTGCATTGTGGCCGATTGCTTCCTCTGAGAACTTCGGATCCAGCTTGTCACTTCCGCTCATCAGATCTTTGATGATGATCATCATCTTAACAACGAATTCCCAGTCAGCATCTTTCTGCTCACGTGTCTTCTGGATGTATTCCGGATTCTTATCGAAGCCTTCCTTACAGTTTTCTTTTGTCCACTTCAGAGCTCTCTCAAACTCATCTTTATCATAAATGCCTTCTGTCATACGACGGATGATTTCCACCTCATCAACAGACTCTACACGCATACCGAGATAAGACTCGATAAAGTCAGAATCGATAATGGATCCGCCGATACCCATACAGATAGAACCGATCTGCAGATAGGATTTTCCTCTCATGGATGCAACTGCAACTGCAGCACGTCCGAAGCGAAGCAGCTTCTCGACAACGTCATCCGGGATTGTCGTGTCATCTGCATCCTGAACATCATGTCCGTAAATACCGAATGCCGGCAGACCCTTCTGAGCATGTGTAGCCAGTACAGATGCAAGGTAAACTGCACCCGGTCTCTCTGTAGCATTGAAGCCCCATACAGCCTTGATTGTATTGCGGTCCATATCCATGGTCTCTGAACCGTAGCACCAACATGGAGTTACTGTAAGGGTAATTGCAACACCCTCCTTCTCAAACTTTGCCTGGCATGCTGCAGACTCACCAACACGTCCGATCGTTGTGTCAGCGATAACTACCTTCACCGGCTCACCGTTTGAGTATCTCAGATTCTCCTCAAACAGTTTTGCTGCTGCTTTTGCCATATTCATGGTCTGCTCTTCCAGAGATCCACGTACATCCAAGGGTCCTTTACGTCCATCGATTGTCGGTCTGATACCGATTACCGGATACTCACCGATAATTCTTTTCTTTGCCATTTTTAATTACCTCCATTTTAATAATCCGTTTCATGTTCCAGAGCTCAGACAAAATGCTTTCTTATTCTTTGATTTTGTCTGATATGTCTAATGTGATTTTATTATACTATATTTTCTCGTGAAAATCACGCAAAAATCTGTTAGGATATAGACATTTTTTGTTATTTTTGATATTCTTTACACAGGAAAGGAGGAATTGCATGAAAGCGTTTCACGAAGTGCGTAATTATAACTCGGATTTTATGGTCTGGCAGTCTGCCTATGAAGACATCAGCTTTCTCGCCCACTGGCATCAGGAGCTGGAACTGATCTATGTCCGTTCCGGACAGGCCCGGTTCAGCATCAACGATGATGAATTCATTGCCCACAGAGGCGATCTCGTCGTTGTGGATACGGGAGACTTTCATTACAGCGATTCCTGCGAATACAAAAACCGCCTGGACTTTATCGTCTTTGATCCGGGGGTTATCAGTACCCGCTACCACCATTCCCATTTTGGTCATCCCCTTGTGACATCCGAAGACCTGAAAAAGTATGAGATGGAGGAATCTGTCCGCCATCTGTTTACTTCGGTGTCAGAAGAGCTGCAGAAAAAAGATCCCTTTTACCGGGAAATTGTCTCTGCCATGCTGCGGGAGTTCTTTTTCCGTCTGCTCCGGAATCATCCGACCTCTGACGAAACGTCCACTACCCGCAGCCGTCGGACGGAAATGCTTTATGATATGCAGCATCTCCTGACTTACATTGATGATCACTACGGGGAAGATATCACCCTTTCCTTCGCTGCGGAACGGATGAATTTCAGTGAAAGCCATTTTTCAAAGGTTTTCAAAAAACTGATCGGCATCAATTTCATTACTTATCTGAACGCTGTCCGTATTGAACAGGCTGCCGGAATGCTGCGCACCACAGGTGCCAGAATTACTGATATTGCCCTGTCCTGCGGCTTTGGCAATGTCCGTTCCTTCAACCGCACCTTCAAAGAATATACGGGCTACACACCGACTCAGTTTCTGAAGCTGCCCGATGCAGAGACACTGCATTTCTCTTACTATAAACGGAAGCTGGAACAAAAAGAATACGTGCAGGACGACTCCCTGACGGTTATCAAAAACCCGCCCGCCGGTCAGCACATACAAAATGGAGGAACTCATGAGTGAGATAAAATTAATCCGGAAAAGAATTATTCCGGAAGAATGTATTCTTCTGGAAGACGACACGATTCTGTACCACGATTCTGAGGTCATAATCACAAAATGGAACACCATTCGGCCCAAGAAAACGCTTCATCACGGATACTCCTGCTATTTTATGGAACGCGGTTTCAAGATCAGCAAATTTTATGACCACGACGGAAATCTGATCAGCTGGTACTGTGATATCATCAGACACTCTTACGATGAAACCGAAAACACTTACACATTCACGGATCTTCTGGTAGACGTGATTGTCTATCCGGACGGTTTTGTCCGCGTTGTGGATCTGGATGAACTGGCAGACGCTGCCCGGGACGGACTGATCAGTGCGGAGGATATGCAGCTTGCACTGCGCCGCACGGACAAACTGCTCTCACTGATTTACAAGGGAGCATTCGGAAAGCTTCAGAAATATATTGAAGATTACGAAAACTGATAAGACCACATAAAACGTATGGACCAGAAGCTGCTGCAGAATGCTTCTCAGGATTTCTGCAGCAGCCCCCGCTGCGTTTTATGTGGTCTTTTTTCTTTCGATTCCGGAAAATTCTTCTCTGAATTCCCTATTCCGTGATTCCCGTTCTTTTCAGTACCTCCGTTACTTTATGTACCGGAATAATTTCCAGTCTGTCTTTCACCTCATCGGCAACCTCTGACAGATCTTCCACATTTTCCTCCGGAATAAACACTCTGGAGATTCCGGCCCGCTGTGCTGCCATCAGCTTCTCGGGCAGACCCCCGATCGGCATAATTCCGCCGCGCAGTGATACTTCTCCTGTCATGGCAAATTCCGGACTGACCGCTTTTCCGGTCACAAGTGAGGCAATGGCTGTCGTCAGTGTAATACCTGCAGAAGGCCCGTCCTTCGGAACCGCACCTGCCGGCACATGGATATGAAGATCATTCTCCTGAAACAGTCCGGCCTTCTCCGGAAACATTGCTTTCACAAGGCTGACTGCAATCTGTACGGACTCTTTCATTACATCGCCCAGCTGCCCGGTGATCTGAATCTTGCCGCTTCCTTTTGTGAACAGTGTTTCAATAAACAGGATATCTCCGCCGGCCTGGGTCCAGGCAAGTCCTGTCACAATCCCCGGCTTTTTCTCCTCCAGAACGTGATCATGACGGATCGGTTTCTGATCCAGAAATTCCTGCAGACGTCTCGGGCTTACGGTAACTGATTTCTGTTTTCCCTTCATAAGCTTCACAGCAGCCACGCGGCACAGCGTATCAAGGTTTTTCTTCAGGCCGCGTACCCCCGCCTCCATCGTATAATCCGATACAATCGTCCGGAGAGCTTCATCCGTCACCTTCAGATTCTGAGGCCGGATTCCCGTGTTCTTCATGGCCGCCGGCAGAAGATGGCGTTTGCCGATCTGAAATTTTTCAGTTGCTGTATATCCCTGGAAAGAAATAACCTCCATACGGTTCAGCAGCGGTTCGGGAATCGTATCCACCGAGTTGGCCGTACAGATAAACAGCACATCCGACAGATCATACGGAACATTCATGTAATGGTCCGTAAAGGTATTGTTCTGCTCCGGATCAAGGACCTCCAGCAGTGCGCTGGAAGGATCTCCGCTGTAATCCTTCGTCAGCTTGTCCACCTCATCCAGTACCATCACCGGATTGGACACTCCGCTTCTGCGGATTCCTTCCATAATTCTTCCCGGCATTGCACCCACATACGTCCGCCTGTGTCCGCGGATTTCAGCCTCATCTCTGACGCCTCCGAGACTGACTCTCACATAGCGCCGGTTCATTGCCTTTGCAATACTCTGACCGATACTCGTTTTGCCTGTTCCCGGCGCACCCACAAACAGCAGAATAGAACCTGACTGTTTTTTGTTCAGTGCCATAACGGCAATCTGCTGAAGCACTCTCTCCTTCACTTTTTTCAGACCGTAATGCTCCTCATTGAGAATCTGCTCCGCCTCCGCAAGATCGATCTCCGCCATTTCTTCTTTTTTCCAGGAAAGCCCTGTCACAAAATCAAGGTAGTCATACAGCATTCCGTACTCATGACCGTTTTCCCCCTCCTGCTTCATCCGCTTCAGAACCTTCTCCGCCTCTGTACGGGCCGTCTCATTCATCCCGGATTCCTGTATTTTCTGTTCAAATTTCCTGGTATCCGTAATACTCTCCGGATGCATCTCATCCAGCTGCTTCTGCAGAAACTCAATCTGCTTCCGGATTGCCTGCTCCCGGTACAGCTGCTCATGGGAGGATGTCTGTGCACTCTCCGCCTCATCGCTGACTTTCATAATTTCCAGCGTCTGATAAAAGACTTTTTCCATCTGGGCCATCCGCCCCGATACAGAATCCGCCGCCAGAATTTCATATTTTTCTTCGTTGGTGGCCCTCAGCTGATAGGACAGCATCGCCATCATCTCATTCATGGATTTCCACTGGGAAATGTAGCTTTTGGCCAGGATGCCCCACTGCTGTCCCTGAATGTACTGCATCAGTGCATCTTTCATCTCCTGAAAATGTTCCGTCTGCTCCTTCTCCTCCACATCATCCACGTCCGGCCGCTCTGTGGCCTCAACAGAAATTTCATTCTCCGTAATATCAATCTGATCAAGATTTACTCTGTTCAGCACACGGATTCCCACATTACCGTCTTTGTCAAGCCCTTCCACCACACCGGAAACACCGATTGGGTAAAAATCCTCCGGTGTCATGTCCTCTCTGTTTTTATCCTCCTTCAGCATCAGAAAAAGAATTTTCTCTCCTTTTTCCGCATCCTGCATCGCCAGCTTCTTAAAATATTCCCCCTGAAAGTACAGTGTCACTCCGGGAACTACAATAATATTATAAAACGGAACTGTTATCATATACCTTTCTTCCTCCGCGCCGCATTCCCCGCGACATAAATGTAAAGTGGACACTCGGAATCCGCTGTCGCAGCTTCCTTCCCCTCTGTTTTCGCGCATTGTCAGCACTCGATCAATTCGAGTGCTAATTGAATTTTAAAAAAATAGGCTTCTTAAGAAGCACCTTTCTTCCAACTGACTACCATAATCCGTTGGCCCTGTTTATTTTTAAATTATTATAGTTCATTTTTCTCAATTGTCCAGCACAGTTATAGGGCTGTTGCAGAATAAGTACAAAGGGATTTCTGATATCCGGGTGTACACATGTCTGAGACATCCGTCCTCACAGAACGGATTTTATCCGTTTAGTGCGGACGGATGTCAGGAAGACAAGGTGAACACCGGATACAGAAATTCCTTAGAACTATTCTGCAACAGCCCCTCACTGCTCTCTCAGTTCTCCGGATAACGGATTTCCACCAGTGTAAGTCCCATGGCCCGCGCTGTCTCTCCGGCCCTTCCTCTGTCTTTTGCCTCCAGAATTGCCGGAATCTCCTCCGGCTGCATCATTCCGCTGCCCACCCGAAGCAGCGTCCCCACAATTATTCTTACCATATTATAGAGAAATCCGTTTCCGCAGATGCGAACCGTAATCATCTCTCCTTCCCGGATGACATCGAGACTGTAAATGGAGCGTACACGGTCTGTCACCTCCGGCTTGTTCGTACAGAAGCTGGTAAAGTCATGGGTACCCGTCAGATAATCTGCTGCCTCCTGCATTTTCTTTTCATCCAGCGGCCAGTAATAAAAAAGAGAATACAGCCGTCTGCATGGATCCGGAAACCTCCTGTTGCAGATTTTGTATTCATACGTCTTCACGGTCCTGCAGAATCGCGGATGAAAATCGGCAGCCACTTCCCTGGAATCCTGAATCCGGATATCCTCCGGAAGCCGTGTATTCATCGCATAGGAAATCTTTTCAGCAGGCATTCTGGCCGAAGTATCAAATACCGCCACATTTCCCATGGCGTGCACACCGGCATCCGTCCGGCTGGCTCCGATCACATGAATCTCTTCTCCCAGCAGTTCGGACAGATGGCGGTTCAGTTCACTTTCTATCGTGATCCCGTTGGGCTGAACCTGCCATCCACAGTAATTTGTCCCATCGTAGGCAACGGTCAGCTTCACTCTCTTCATCGAATCAGTCCCTCAAAAAAACCTATCCTGTTGACAATAAACATTGCCACAAGATACAGAACAAATGTCAGATACGCCAGATGATCTCTTTTCTGATAAACCAGCGGCTTCATTTTCGTTCTGCCCTCTCCGCCGTGGTATCCGCGGGCTTCCATGGCCATGGCCAGATCATTCGCCCGGCGGAATGCGGAGATAAACAGCGGAACCAGCAGCGGAATCATATTCTTTGCCTTCTGAATCAGTCCGCCGGAGTCAAAATCAGCTCCTCTTGCCATCTGCGCCTTCATAATCTTATCCGTCTCCTCCAGAAGAATCGGAATAAAGCGCAGTGCAATTGACATCATCATGGCAATCTCATGCACCGGTACATGAATTTTTCCCAGTGACCGCAATGCCTTTTCCATCCCGTCTGTCAGTTCATTCGGTGTCGTCGTCAGAGTCATGACGGATGACCCGATAATCAGATAGATCAGGCGAATCGCCATAAAAGCGGCAGTTCTGATTCCCTCTGCTGTAATCGTAAAAATCCAGAAATGTACGACCGGTGTCCCCTTTGTCAGAAACAGATTGAAGATCACTGTAATCATCATAAGCATGAAAATGGATTTCAGTCCCTTCAGCATAAACTTGAGGGGAACGCGGGAAATCCGGATCACAGTTCCCAGAAACAGCGTCGCCAGTAAATATGCTTCCACAGAGCGGAATGCAAACAGCGAAATAATGAATATCATGGTTCCTGCGAGCTTTACTCTTGGGTCCAGTTTATGAATGACGGAATCCGCCGGATAATATTGGCCTATTGTAATCTCTCTTAACATACTGTCTTCCTTAATCGCATAACTGCGTTTCCTGTTTCAGATATTCTGCAATCGATGCGGCTGCTTCTTCCACTGTCGTCGCCGACGTATTGACGTCCCAGCCTTTCTCTGCCAGTTCATGCATCAGATACGTTACCTGAGGTGCTGCCAGCCCGACAGCTTCCAGTTCCTTATAATGCCCGAACACGGTGCGCGGAACATCATCGAACATCACCTGACCTCTGTTCATCACAATAATGCGGTCTACGTATCTGGCTATATCTTCCATACTGTGTGAAACCAGAATCACCGTAATCTTCTTTTCCTCATGAAGCCTTTCTACCTGATCCAGAATATCGTCTCGTCCCTTCGGATCCAGTCCTGCCGTTGGCTCGTCCAGCACCAGTACCTCCGGATCCATCGCCAGTATTCCCGCAATTGCAGCACGTCGCTTCTGCCCGCCGGAAAGCTCGAAGGGCGACATCTTATAATACTTTTCCTTCAGGCCCACCAGGCGAAGCGCTTCATACGCCCGCGCTTCGATCTCTTCTTTGGGAAGTCCCAGATTCTTCGGGCCGAAACAGACATCTGTGAACACATCCGTTTCAAACAGCTGGTATTCCGGGTACTGAAATACAAGCCCCACCTTACTGCGCAGTGTTTTCAGGCTGTAACCCTCACCATATATATTCTCACCATTATAATACACCGTTCCGGACGTAGCTTTTAAAAGACCGTTCAGATGCTGAATCAGCGTCGATTTTCCGGAGCCGGTATGGCCGATCACACCGATAAACTGACCGTCGGGAATCTCGAGATTAATATCCTTCAATGCCTGTTTTTCAAATGCCGTACCGCCACTGTATACGTAATTCAGATGTTCTATCTTAATTGCCATGAACAATACTGTCCTTTCCTGTGTGGTGTCTCTCCTTCAGCCGTTCCAGCTCTTCCACAAGTTCCTCATTGGAAAGAATCCCCGCCGGAAGATCAACTCCCGCTTTCCGCAGCTCATGAGCCACCAGTGTGGCCTGAGGCACATCCAGCCGATAGCTCTTCAGCTCTTCCACATGGGAAAAAATCTCACGCGGAGTACCCTGCATTACAATTCTCCCCTGATCCATGACAATGACTTTATCTGCATGGATGACTTCTTCCATATAATGTGTAATCAGAATAACCGTCACGTGGGCGCTCCGATTCAGTTCCCGGACTGTGCTGATAACCTCCTTCCGGCCGTTGGGATCCAGCATGGCTGTGGGCTCATCCAGCACAATACATTTGGGCCGCATCGCCACCACTCCTGCAATGGCCACCCTCTGCTTCTGCCCTCCTGAAAGCTTGTTGGGAGAATGAGAACGGTACTCCCACATACCTACAGCCTTCAGACTCTGCTCCACGCGTTCCCAGATCTCCTGCTGCGGTACTCCCATATTTTCCGGACCGAATCCCACATCTTCGTCTACAATCGTTCCGATAATCTGGTTGTCCGGATTCTGGAAAACCATTCCCGCCGTCTGCCGGATTTCCCACAGTCTGTCGCCGTCCCGGGTGTCCTTTCCGTCCACATACAGCGTACCCTCCGTGGGCAGTAAAATCGCATTGATGTGCTTGGCCAGTGTGGACTTTCCGGAACCGTTGTGACCGAGAATGGCCACAAAGTCACCTTCTCTGACATCGAGATCCACTCCGTCCACAGCTCTCGATTTTGATTCCACGTTTCCCTCTTCATCCAGTCTCAGATATTCAAATGCCAGCTTTTTTGCTTCTATAATATTCATCTTATTTTCCCTGTCGTTCCATTCACCTGATGATCCGGAAAACAAAAATCCGGTTTCGCATCCCGTCCGCATTCAGCAAAGCTTTATGTACGCTGCAGACATCTGGTGGACTGTCCCACCACCAGCTCCGCATCAAAAATCTGTCGTTTCTCCACCGGCTTCTTTTTGATCATATCAAACAGCAGCTTGATGGTTGCTTCCGCCATGGCCGTCCTGGGCTGCCGGATCGTTGTAATGGACGGCTGGTAATAAGCTGCCAGATCAAGTCCGTCAAAGCCCGCCACCGAATAATCCTCCGGAACCCGTTTTCCGGCATCAAACAGTGCTTTGCAGGCTCCGATGGCCATACTGTCCGAAATCGCATAAATACACGTGAATTCCTTTCCGGAATCCAGCAGCTGCTTCGTCTGGGCATATCCGTTCTCCATGGAGTACGTCGACATTCCCTCACGGCTCCATATTACAAGGTCCTCATCATACGCAATCCCGTGCCCCTCCAGAGCGTTCTGATAACCCTGAAGACGTTTCAGACCGATACTGGCGTCATCTCTGGCAGCTGCCAGCATGGCAATCTTCTCATGACCGCAGTCACAGAGATAGTCCACCATACGGCGGCTTTCCGCCGCGTCATCCACCGTCACAAACGCACAGCTGTCATCAAATTCAGACGAATCCACCGTACTGATCACACACGGAACGGTCAGCTGTTCCAGCTTTTCCTCTGTATGGCTGCTCAGGCCTCCCAGAAACACAATCCCCTTCAGCCTTTTTTCCTTCTCCAGCTGTATGGCCACGTCCGTCTCATCCTCAAATTCTTCCACATGCTGCAGCACAAAAGTATACTTTTTCCGCTTGATTTCCTGCTCAAATACTTTAATCATATCCGAAAAAAAGGGATTTGTAATACCTTTAATCAGTACTGCAATCGTATTGGAATCTGACCGTTTCAGATTACGTGCACTGTTATTCGGCACGTAATTGTACTTTCTGATGGTCTCCAGAATCATTTCTTTTGTTGCCTCATTGATATCAGGATGGTTATTGATAGCTCTGGAAACGGTACTCACGCCTACTCCGCACAGCTTCGCTACTTCTTTAATTGTAATCTGTTCCATCTGCTATTCCTTTCTTCCTTCAAGGCTGCCACAGAAGTTCCCTCCCGCAACACTTTCCAAATTATATCAACTACTTATCCAAAAAGCAAGGGTATGCTTTAAAAAGAAAAGGCCCGCCGCAAACAGAAGAACCGAAGCCCTTCTCTCAGCAACAGACCTTTAAAATCTCCGGAAATCACAGCAAAACGAGCACTGCAATTACGCTTCCATATCTGCTTTTCGTCCGTACACTCCGGCCAGGAGACTGATTTTTTCAACCAGCTCCTCTGTAAACTGACCCTTTTTCATTCTCCATTTCCAGTTCTTTCCCAGAGTAGACGGCTGATTCATCCGCGCTTCCGGACCAAGGCAGAGGTAATCCTGCATCGGCACCACAGCCGTATCCGCCACACTGCCGAGTGTCAGACGAATGAACGCCCAGACAGTCTCCTCTCTGGAAAGACCTTTCAGATTCAGATACGCGTCCGCCAGTTTTCTGTCTTCCTCTGACAGTTCATCGTACCAGCCGGACAACGTCTGATTGTCATGTGTTCCCGTATAAACCACACAGTTCTTCGTGTAGTTATACGGCATATAATCACCGGCCTCCCTGGAGTCAAACGCAAACTCCATAACCTTCATGCCGGGATATCCTGTATCCTGCACAAGACGGATTACGCTGTCTGTCAGATATCCAAGATCCTCCGCGATAATCGGAACCTGACCGAAATGCTGCTGCAGCGTCTGAAACAGCTTCATTCCCGGTCCCGGATACCAGCTTCCGCCTGCTGCCGTACTGTCCCCGTAAGGAATTGCGTAATACTCATCAAATCCACGGAAATGATCGACCCGTACCACATCATACAGCTGAAAACAATGTTCCAGTCGGCGGATCCACCACGCAAATCCCGTCTTTTCATGGTACGCCCAGTCATACAGCGGGTTCCCCCACAGCTGGCCGTCCGCAGAAAACGCATCCGGCGGACAGCCTGCCACGCGGACCGGTCTCCGATCCGGACCAAACTGGAACAGCTCCGGACTGGCCCAGCTGTCAGATCCGTCAAAAGCCACATAAATCGGGATGTCTCCGATAATCCGGATCCCTTTGCTGTTGGCGTACTTTTTCAGCCTTCGCCACTGTTTTGTAAACTGATACTGCAAAAAGCAATGGAAAGAAATCTCCTCCCGGCAAAGCGTTCTGTACCGTTCCAACGCTTCCGGTTCTCTCTGTCTGATGTCCTCATCCCATTCATTCCAGCTTTTCCCGTCAAAATACTTTTTGACTGCCATATACAGACTGTAGTCAGCCAGCCATGATTCCTCCTCCCGGCAGAATTTCCGGAACGCTTCATCGTGTTCCGTATCTGCCCGCAGAAAAGCACGTTTCAGAACGGGATACCGTTCCTGATAAATTCTGGCGTAATCCACACTGCTTTCATCCTGCCCGAAATCCAGGTGAGCGTACTCTTCTCTCTGCAAAAGTCCTTCTTCCGCCAGACAGTCCAGATCAATAAAATACGGATTGCCTGCAAAAGCAGAAAATGACTGATAGGGAGAATCACCGTAGCCGGTGGGACCGAGAGGAAGGATCTGCCAGTACGTCTGTCCTGCGCTCCGGAGCTGATCTATAAATTCATAGGCAGCCTGGGAGAAGCAGCCGATTCCGTACGGTGACGGCAGACTGGATATTGGAAGTAATACTCCACACGTTCTCATAAGCAAGTCTCCTCCTGATGTCTCTCTTCACTGCATCCACGAACCGCACTCTGTCCGTGGACAACAGCCTGTATCAGCCTTTCACGGCGCCTGCCACAACACCCTCGATAATGTACTTCTGGCACGCAATATAGAAGATGATAATCGGAACAATGGCGATTACCAGGACACCCATCATGGCTCCCATATCCACAGATCCGTATCCGCCCTTCAGATACTGAACCGCCATGGGGATTGTCTTGTACTTCTTCTGGTCAAGTACCAGAGACGGCAGAAGATAATCGTTCCAGATCCACATTGCCTGAAGAATCGTTACTGTAATACAGGTCGGCTTCATGATTGGAAGTACCACCTGGAAGAAAGTCTGAAGCGGATTGCAGCCGTCGATCATGGCCGCCTCTTCAATTTCCAGAGGTATGGATTTACAGAATCCCGTAAACATGAATACGGACAGACCTGCTCCAAATCCCAGGTAAACCAGAACAATACCTACCGGATTTCCCAGCTTCAGCATATTTGCAATCTTGGACAGGGTGAACATTACCATCTGGAACGGCACGATCATGGAAAACAGACACAGATAATAGATCGTTTTTGTCACCCCTGTTTTTATTCTCGTAATGTACCATGCAGTCATGGAACAGAACAGGATGATCGCTGCCACAGAGAATATCGTAATGAACAGAGAGTATCCAAATGCCTCGATCAGACCTGTTTTCTGAATTCCGTTTATGTAGTTTTCCCACTGTACAAACATCTTGCCGCTGGGAATAGAGAACGGATCACGGCTGATATACGCCTTCTTTTTAAAGGAGTTGATTACAACCAGAACGATCGGGTAAACCCACAGCACAGACAGCACAGAGAAAACCAGTGTCCAGGCCCATCCGTGTTTTGCTTTTCTTGCATTCATTACTGCTGCACCTCCTTAGATCTGGTCAGATAATTCTGTACTAATGCAATTGCTGCTACAAGAATAAAGAAGATAACCGCCTTTGCCTGTCCTACACCTTCCCATCCGTTTCTGCCGTAGAAAGTATTATAAATATTCAGTGCCAGCATTTCCGACATCTTCGACGGAGCACCGTCAGTCAACGCCAGGTTCTGGTCAAACAGCTTGAACGAGTTGGTCAGTGTCAGGAAGGTACATATGGTGATCGACGGCATAACCATCGGAATCGTCACATTTTTCAGAATCTGTCTTGAATTTGCCCCGTCAATCTTGGCTGCCTCAATGAGCTCACCCGGGATATTCTGAATACCTGCAATGTAAATGATCATCATGTATCCGATCTGCTGCCAGCACATCAGAATAACGAGTCCCCAGAAACCGAATACCTCAGAGTATTTCAGATTTCGTGAAAACTGTCCCAGAATACCGTTCAGCAGAAGCTGCCATACGTATCCCAGTACCAGACCGCCGATCAGGTTCGGCATAAAGAATACGGTACGGAACA
>JAXEBU010000094.1:0-11772 GCA_034093895.1 Candidatus Choladocola sp.
CCATCAGTTGTCGTCTGCAGAACCGGTGAAGCGTGTGGGACATTTTCTCAAATCCGCCATCCGAATAGCCTGCGTAGACTGCCGGTGCTTCAAATGTCTCTCCCTTCTGCAGTGTCCAAGCAAAATCCGTATCACTGATTCCGATCAGAATGTTCAGATACGTTTCATTAACCGCTTCAATGACCGTTCTGAAATTGCCGGAATACTCCAGAGCCCCGTAATACACACTGCCGGATGTCTCTGTACCGTCACGATGCACCAGAAACAACGGTCCCGCATTGTGCCCCGTATATCCGAAGAGACTTTCATAGACCTTCTTGCCCGCTTTGACCGGTTCACTGTGTGCGCGGAACTCTGCGGCCCACCGGCTGCCAAAGTTCCAGGATTCATAGCCATTTCCCGGAAGTCCGTACTCAGCCGAATAAAACCGTTCCAGAACAACGGGAGCATCCCCCAGATTTTCCGCCGTTCTCCACTTTTTAATAATGTCCTCTTCCTCAAACACTTCGTAGTGCAGGTGAACCGCAAAGGGATAATTTACGTCCTTCAGAACCAGCTCCAGATGTTCCTCCTCCATGCGGACGTCTGTTACCTGATACCGGAAATCTCTCGTTCCGTCTGCAAACAGTACCTTCATGGATGTCTCATGGTACCGCAGTCCGCCGAAGGAAGAACACTCTTCCCGCGCAATCTGCATCCCGTGGAGAAGTTCCTCCTTTTCCGGGAATACATCACACATGAAATCTTCCAGATTTTCCGTTTTACCGCCCCAGTATACATTTTCCACCAGACCGTCGGATCCGATCCGCAGTACGTACGTTGTATTTTTCGTCTGCAGTCCGAACAGTCTGCCGTCAATCTGCTGTATTGCCATCTTGTATTTTCCTGCCTTTCTGAGTTATTCCTGTGTTCTCCGGCAAAGATCACCCGTCATCCCTTTACCGCCCCTGCCGTACCGCTTACAATGTATTTCTGTCCGACCAGATAGATAATCAGAATCGGGAGGATTGTCAGTACAATATCAGCAAAAATCATATTCCAGTCATTAAAGTGTTCTCCGAAGAAATTGTAAATGGAGTTTGTCATACCGAATTTTTTATTGTCACTCAACAGATACAGCGGTGTAACAAAATCGTTCCACGCGCCCAGGAAATTCAGCACAAATCCGGTCACCGTTGCCGGTTTCAGCAGCGGAACAATTACTTTAAAGAAAAGCTGAAAAGGAGTACAGCCGTCTATGACTGCAGCCTCATCCATTTCTTTTGGAATTCCCTCAAAAAATCCGTAATACAGAAATACGAGGAACGGTATGCCCAGTGTTCCGAACTCAAGGATAATTCCAAGATACGTATTCTGGAGATGCAGAATCTTCATGGTAAACAGCGTAGTGACGTAATTGACCGGAGCAATCAGTCCCATAAAGAAATACAGATACAGCATATTGTTCAGCTTCGTTTTCCTTCTGCTGAGCGCATAAGAAGCCATGGATCCTGTCAGCAGACAGATGATAACCGATCCGCCTGACATGAGAAGACTGTTGAAAAATGCCCTGATCAGAGATGCATCCTTAATAACCTTTACGTAGTTCTGCCACTGAAACACTTCCGGAAGGCTGAAATTCAGCAGTCTTGATTCTTCCAGTGTCTTCACAGAGTTGACGAGAATGAAATAAATCGGCAGAAGAATAATCAGGCTCAGTACAGCCACAAACAGAAAATGAAGCAGCCGCTTTAACAGTTTTTTTGTTTTTAATCTGTTATCCATTGTTTTCTTTCCCCCTCATTATTTTCTGCATCGAAAGAGCGATCACAACGGTAATGATAAAGGCAACCACATTCAGAGCATTTGCCATACCGTAACGTCCCAGTCCGAATTCTTTAAATACCTGCGTATTGATTACTTCTGTCAGACCGCCCGGTCCACCGCCTGTGAGAGAATAAATAATATCAAATACACGAAGACCGTGGATGGTATTCAGAACGACAACCGTAGTAAGTGAAGTCCGCAGAAACGGAAGTGTAATATTTGTAAACTTTTTAATCGCTCCGGCGCCGTCAATAGAAGCCGCCTCATAATATTCATCCGGAATCATCTGAAGGCCGGCCAGAAGAATCATCATATTCCATCCTGCCATTCTCCAGATTTCCACTGCCATAGTGGAACCAAGGGCCGTATTTTTCTGCGTCAGCCACGATTGTGCCAGCCCCTCAAGCCCCAGCGCAGTGAGGATCTGATTGAAGGGTCCTGCCGGCTTCAGCACTGATACAAAGGTAATACCGATAATCAGCGGTGCCAGTGCATACGGCAGGAAGAATACGGTACGGAATACAAATCTGCTTTTCAGCCCCTTATTCAAAAGAAGTGCCAGGCCCAGTCCAAGCACTGTTTTCAGGATCACAGTTCCGAAAGTAAACACAAACGTATGCACAATACTCGAAAGATACGGGCCGCCTTTCGACGAAAAAATACTGATATAGTTTTTCAGTCCCACAAAGTTAATTCCCGGCCTCGTAATATTCCAGTCCGTAAAAGAGATAACCATACCTGCAATTGTCGGTACAATATAAAATACGGTGTACAGCACAAGTGCAGGAATAATAAACCTCATTCCATAATATTTTTTCTTATACATAATTCATCTCCTGCTCCGTTTTTTTCAAAAAAGGGAATGACCCGCAGGCCATTCCCCTTTCTCTGCTTCTTATTCACCAAAGCTTGGCTGTCTGATGTCATCAATACCCTGAAGGACATCTTCTGCGCTGGAGCCGCCTACAAACATAGCCTGCATCAGGTTTCCGACCTGAGTGTTATCCCAGTAAAGAGCGCCGTCCTCTGCTGCAAGTGCTGTTCCGGTGGAATTGCTGATCATGTCGTCATAAACTGCCGGAACGTTGCCCGGAATGTCTGTGAAGGAACACGGACCAAGATCAAGGCGTGCATCATAGTATGCTGTCAGATTTTCCGGTCTTGACAGGAAATCAAAGTACTCATAAATCGCATCTGCCACTTTTGTATCTTTGTTTACACAGCGTCCGATACCGCCTGCAGATACGCCGAATACTGTATTGTCATTTAACGGAATCGGGAACATTCCCCAGGAATCAACCGTCTTTTCCGGATTAAGTGCTTCAACCTCTGCCGGGAAGGTTGTGTACGTTACACACATAGCATAATCGCCGGATGCCATCATTGCAGGTGCATCTTCCCATGTATTTGCCATGAAATCATCTCCGAAGTATCCTGCTTCGTTCATTTCCACCATCTGATTCAGAGCATTGATCAATCCTTCGTTTCCTGCCAGAACCTGGCTGTTATCGTTCAGACCTGCATAGAAACCGGGATTATCTGTATCTGTCTGTGAAGTAAGTCCTCCGAGCCATACACCCAGATGCCACTGTGCTGCTCCTGCTTCATAAATCGGTGTTTTCCCGATTGCCAGAATCTTGTCACATGCATCCTTCAGGCTTTCGTAATCTGTCGGCACTTCTGTGATGCCTGCTTCTTCAAACATGGCCTTATCGTAAAGGATTCCCCAGCCGTCTACGCTCCATGTCTGGAACTGTACTGTTTTTCCGTCGTAGCTGGTTCCCGTTTTTGCCCAGTCCACATAGCGGTCTACCCATTCCTGATCAGACAGATCCATCATGTATTTCTCCGGCTGATATTTGTTGATTGTAACACCTGAGCGGATATAGAAGATATCTGCGCCCTCACCTACTGCCAGCTTGGAGCCAAGTACGTTCTCGTACTGATCATCCGGGCTGATCTGCCATTCAATCTTGTTTCCGGATTCTTCTTCGTATTTGGAAGCGAGCTCCTTATCGATGTCCTTGATCCATCCTGCACCTGCAGCAATTGTAATAGTTTCCCCCTCTGCCATTACTGTGGTTCCTGCAAATGCCATAGCTGCCATTGCAGATGCCATAACTGCTGCTAAAACTTTCTTACTGTTCATAGTATTTCCTCCTTCTCCTTACGGGTTTTGATAATTTCATTATATCTGTTTCTGTCAGAAAATCTTTAAACAAAATCGACTTCCGTTTGTGCACTTTTTGTTCTTTTCCGCACGACAGAATTGTTTTTTTATCCGATCTGTACTATAATTCTATTACATTTATTCTTTCTGACCGAAATTTTAACACAAAATTCAGAATAAGGAGACCCGGAGTTATGAAATCATTACATTTTAAACTTTTCTGGCGGTATTTTATTCTGATCCTGACGGTTCTGTTCATCTCGGTACTTCTGCTGTACCGTGTCTGGGGTGATTCCCTGCGGGACAATGCATCCAGTGAACTGCTTGCTGACTGTGACAATATTTCCACCATGCTGGATACGCAGATACAGCAGATGAATGAGCTGTCTAAAAGAATCATAAACACCCATCAGCTCCAGGAGCTGTTTCTGCAGGATCTCTATTCAGATGAAACGGAGGCATACTACAACCGCCGCAGCTTTTCTGATACTCTTTTCGACATCATCAAGCTGTCTTTTAACCATATGGAACTGAATATTTTCGACACTGCAGGACGTTATATACACGTCGGCATGACAAGCAGCTTTCAGAGAAAAGACGAAAATCTGGTGACACAGCTCTCCTGGGGTCAGTCCGTACTGGATGCCTACGGGAAAAAAGTAATACTTCCGCCCGGCTCGGATAAGCTGAACAACTCAGAGACACCGATGATTTCTCTCTGCCGCGCCTTTGCGCCGGAGAATCCTACCAGAGAGACTGCCATTCTGGAGCTGCAGATTGAATACACCTATCTGGCCGGAGAAATCGAAGATTCCATACATAATCAGAAGGATCAGAAAAAAGTATTTGTATACAACGAAAAAGGCGAACAGATTTATCCTTATGAAGCTGAGATTTCAACAACAAACGAGAAGCTGATTGCCGCTATCCTGAGTGACATCAAAACATCTTCCGAAAATCTTCAGTTCACCCGTGACAAATCGGAAGAACCGGTTCTTTTTGCATACACTGCTTCTGAGAACACGGGATGGACCATATTCGTGGCAGAATCAGAGAAGGATCTTTTTTCTTCTTTTTATCAATTCCGTTCCACACTTATCCTCGTTTTTCTTCTGGCTCTGCTGCTGACAGTGATTGTGACAAACCGGATTGCCGGAAGTCTGGCCCGACCGATTCAGGAAATGGCCCATGCCACACAGGAACTGACACTTAACAATCTGGACACATTTCAGCTCCCGGAGGCAAAGAACAAATTCAGAGAGCTTTCCACACTGTACCATTCCTTTGATCAGATGAGAACGAATCTTAAGAACTCTCTCCAGGAAACAGTCGCGGAACGTACCATCGCTGTGGATGCCCAGATGCTGGCACTGCAGTCCCAGATGAATCCACATTTTTTATACAACACACTGACCACCATCAGCATTCTTGCCGAAGAGGAAGACACGGAAAAAATCGTCCAGATCTGTGAAGACCTGACCGCACTCCTGCGCTATATCTCTTCCGGTTCCGACCGGGAGGTACCGCTCAGTATGGAAATTGAACAGACTGTCTCCTATGAGAATATCATTAAGATCAAATACGAAGACAGAATCCATTTTCATATGAAAATTGATTCCTCTCTTCTGCCGGTACGCATTCCGAAGCTGGTGGTACAGCCTCTGGTGGAAAACTGCATTAAATACGCACTGAATGTGGAACCGCCCTGGGAAATTTCAATCTGTGGTTACCGGCAGGATCATCACTGGATTATTCAGGTATCCGACAATGGGCCGGGATTTTCGGAAGAATTTCTGAACACTTTTTATGCAAAGGCAGAAAAGTTGCTTTCCGACAAATCTCTTACCACTCTGAATATCAATGGAATGGGCCTGCTGAACCTGTATATGCGCCTTTATCTGCTTTATAAAGAAAAAATGATTTTCCGTATTGAAAACATGGCGGAAGGAGGTGCCTGCGTCACAGCAGGCGGTCCGCTCCCGCAGGATTTTGGAGGTGACAGATGAACAGTAAACCAATCCGTATTCTTATTGTAGAAGATGAAATACTTCTGCTGAAGAATATAAAGAAAAAAATACAGTCTGCCGGTTCTTTCTTTACGGTTGCAGGTGAATCAACCAACGGCAGGGAAGCCTGGGACATGATCCGGATGCTGCGCCCTGATGTTGTATTTACCGACATCCGTATGCCGATTATGGACGGTCTCACCCTATCCGGAATGATCAATGAAACGTATCCCGAAATCCGGACAGTGATTATCAGCGGATATGATGATTTTGAGTATGCGCGAACGGCACTTTCCAACCGCGTTTATGACTATCTGCTGAAACCGGTGAAAATCGAGGAACTGAAAAAACTGCTGGACAGGCTTTATAAGGAAATCTGTGAAAAAAGAAATGCGTTCATGCATAAAGTTCTGACAGACGAACTGAACGGCCTTGCTCCTGCCTCCGAAACGCTTTCGGATGATGTAAAAAACCGGTTTTCCTGTTTTCTGGTTTGCTTCGGTAATCTTCACACCCACAGTCATCCGACAGAAGGTGCGCATTCCGTAAGAGAGAATACGAAACAGATTCCATGGAATTCCGTTATGAATTCCATAACGGATCCTCCTTCCGATTACTGGGTTTTCCCGCAGCAGTTTGACAACATCACACTGATTGTCATGGAAAGTGATGGAAGTCCCTGTGATCAGGCGGCCCAGGATATATACTATTATCTGCGCAACTGTTTTCCTGCCCTTCCTGTAAATGTCTGCTATGCTTCCGACAGTATCTCATTTTCTGAGCTTCACAGAGAACGGATCCGCCTTCGCCGGCATCTGTTTTCCTCGCTGGTTATGGGACAGTCTGCACTTCTGAACGCAGCAGGAAAAGCGGAGGCAATCCCGCCTGCCGTTCTGTCTTCTTCCACAGTACAGTATCTGCAGTCACTGCTCCAGAGCAGCAATCTCTCTGCCTTTGCTCTGACATTCCGTCAGCTTTTTGAAGAATACTGCGAAAAACAGTACCCTCAGCAGTGGATAGAAAAAATTCTGCTTCAGATCTTTACCATTTTTCAGCAGCACTTTTATTTTTCGGAAGAAGATTATGAGCAGATGACCCACTCTGTCTTTACCAGCCTTGAAATGGCAGATGATTATCATGAGGCTGTGGAAGAAATCATACTGGAGCTGCAGCGTTGGATTACGCTGAACCAGTCTGTACCCACCGAAATAAATACTGTGGTAGAGGAAATGAATGAATATATCCTGCACCACTACAGAGAGGCCCTGAACATCTCTGAACTGGCACAGAAATACCATTTCAACCAGTCCTACCTGACGCGTGTATTTAAAAAACAGAAAGGGCAGTCGCCCCTGAAGCTGATCAATGAGCTGCGGATTCACGATGCCGCAAACCTTCTTCAGGATCCTGCCCTGTCCGTCCGGGAAATCAGTGAAATCCTCGGGTTCACCGATCAGCACTATTTCAGCCGGATTTTCAAAGATTTTACCGGACTGAGTCCGAAAGAATTCCGGGCCCAGAAAGAATAAAAGTCACCTCTTCCTTACCGTATCCGCTGCTGTTCTTTCGGCAGCACATCGCCACTGACCGGCTTCGTTTATACTGGAAAAATGCAGGGAGGTAGTATATAATAGAGAACATCTCTACTATAAAGAAGGAATGAACACTTTTATGTGGAAGCATATTCTAATACCTGTTTTTGAAGCAGAAGAAACAATAAGGGAGTCTCAGCCCAGGCAGCACTGGAAACAGCTGCGAAACATTACAGTGATTACTGCCCTCTCTTTTCTTATAATCAGTTTTCTGAACGCCCTGGAACATTCGACGTTTATGATGTTTAGCACGTTCGGGGCTGCAATTGTGCTGCTGGTCAGCCTGGCATCAGGACGGAAAAAGAAAAACTCTCTGCCTCTGAGAATATCTTTTTTAATCATTTTTATGGTTCTGTATACTTATTATATTATTTCCGGTGCAAACGATGGATTTGCCACAATGTGGGTGGTTTTTATACCGTCCTTGTTCATGATTCTGCTGGATGTAAAAACGGGGCTGATCCTGAGCATCTATTTTCTGCTCCTGCTTTTTCTGTGCTTTTACGGCCCGCTGGATTTTCTTCTGCAGTTCAATTATCCTGAAATGATGCGGATCCGGTTTCCTGTTATGTATCTGATTGATTTCGTTTTTTCGTTTTATGGAATGCGGGAGATCGTTCTGGCCCGCAGTAATCTGATACATGCCCGGAATCAGATGAAACAGGCAAGTTATCAGGATCCTTCCACCGGGCTGAAAAATCCTTCTGCCTACATAGATTACGTCAATACTGCTGCAACGCGCACTTATAAAAGACTGTCTGTCGTATATCTCGATGTCAACGGACTGCACGAGATGAACAACAGACTGGGCCATGCCGCAGGTGATAAGATGCTGCGCTTTGTGGCAGACGCTTTACGCGAACAGTTTCCCCAGGATAATCTGTTCCGCCTGGGAGGAGATGAATTTCTTGTAATCAGCCCCCTCCATACAGAAGAAGAAATCACGGAACAGATGAAACGGATGAACCGGAAAATTGAAGCGGAAGGATACGCAGTTGCCTACGGTATAGAATACCGGGAATCCGATTTCAACATTGAAGAGATGGTAAACTGTGCAGACGCAAAAATGCTGCAGAATAAATCAGAGTATTACAGAGCACAGAACCGGCACCTTCGCTGAACAGGAAAGTTCAGTAAGGCGCCGGTCACCGGTCTCTGCCGTAGAATACAGCAGTGATTTTTGCTTTTTTCGGCCGGACAGAACATTCATCGCCGTATACAGTCCGACAGCGATCACGATGGCGGCAATCAGAATAACATACATTGAGGCAGATTTCTGCGGGAGAAATGTTCGGAGAAGCGTACGCTGCACCTG
This sequence comes from Candidatus Choladocola sp., assembly GCA_034093895.1. Taxonomy (GTDB): domain Bacteria; phylum Bacillota; class Clostridia; order Lachnospirales; family Lachnospiraceae; genus Choladousia. Next base: position 8,890 of record JAXEBU010000094.1, read on the forward strand.
AAAGCGAATTTTTCATGCTACAGGAGCATCAATCTTCTGAAACAGATCCGCAATCATAAATGAGACAGCCTCATAATGAACGTAATCTGTCGCATTTTCATGTACAAAAATCTTTACCTGTGCAGAAAACTCTTCATCTTTTTCCCAGAAGACAAGCTTCAGTGGAATCTCCGGGAAAGGCAGAAAAATCCAGGCTGTATCGCCGATTGACTTTTCGTATACTCCTCCCGCTCTTTTACACCTTTCTTCCAGTTCACTTATTCTTCCCGCATAATCATTTGCAAAATTTATTAGCAGCGGATTCATGCGGTCATTGCTGCGAATGCGCACCGGATCCAGAGCGCTTTCCGGAACCCATTTCCCGATCTCATGGATGCTTCCTGTTCCATCACCAAGATAATGATACACAGCAAGAGCTTCATTCATCTGAAGCCGGTCTGTCCATTCCATTTCACCTTTCTTTTCCAGAATACCATTTACACAGTTCAGACGATATGCAAGACCAAAATACTGAAGCAGTATATATTCTCTATCTTTCGTAAAGGTTAAATACCGTTCCTTCCCTGCTGAGTCAAATCCCGAGAATCTGTTTCTCCATTTTTTACAGGCTGCCTCTGCATCTGTAAAAGAAAAGCCAATATTCCGATAGGCATGAAATCCCATATCACATTCCTCCCTACATTCTCATTCCGGAAATATACTCCATCACAAGAGAGCTGAAACGGACTATGCCAGAATCAGCTCTCATTTTTCGCTCAGTATTTATTTCTCCTGTTTACGCAGCAGTTTTTCCACATCGGCTGCTTTCAGCACTTTCCCCATGGATACCACCCTTTCGTTGACCACAATCGCAGGCATACTCATTACTCCGTATTCCATGATCTTCTGCATATCAGTGATGTATTCAACTTCAACGGATATACCCATTGCTCTTACAGCTTCTTTCGTATTTTCATACAGTTCATGGCATGATTTGCATCCTGCACCCAATACTTTGATGCAGCAAATACCATCCTTTGCCCCGGCACAACAGTCACCTGCCATTTCTGCTGCTTCTCCTGCAGGGCAGTCACAGCTGCAGGTGCAGGTCGGAGCTGCCTTTTCCTCTTCTTTCTTCTTTCCAAAACCAAACAGTCCCATAATCATATCCTCCTTATATCAGTATATATTGAAACATATTAAACAGATAACCGACTATGATAATTCCTATGGTACAGATCGCGACGAAAATGAGCAGTAATCTGGTTTTCACAGCCTTCTTCAGCATAATCATGGATGGAAGGCTCAGTGTTGTGACAGCCATCATAAAGCTGAGAATCGTGCCAAGCTGTGCACCCTTTGCAAGCAGCGCTTCCGCAACAGGAATTGTTCCGAAAATGTCAGCATACATCGGAACACCAACCAGAACAGCCAGTACAACACCAAATGGATTGCTGCTTCCAAGAACTTTCTGAATCCATGTTTCCGGAATCCAGTTGTGTATTACAGCACCGATTCCCACACCAATCAGAATATAGGGAAACACCTTTTTGAAGGTTCCCGTCACCTGTTCTTTTGCGTAAACAAGGCGATCTTTTACCGTCAGATCGGGAGATTCTATGTCCACACTTCCTTTTGCATTGCGAATAAACTCTTCCACATAATTTTCCATATGCATTTTTTCTATCAGCGTACCGACAATGACTGCAATCACCAGCCCTACGACGACATACACCACCGCAACCTTTACACCGAAAATGCTCATCAGCAGCACCAGACTTCCAAGGTCGACCATCGGAGAAGAAATCAGAAAGGAAAATGTCACCCCAAGAGGCAGACCGGCGCTGGTAAAACCGATAAACAGCGGAATGGACGAACACGAACAGAACGGTGTGACAGTACCAAGTAAAGCAGCAATGATATTTGCCCAGATACCTTTGAATCGTCCCAGAATCCGTTTGCTTCGTTCAGGAGGAAAATGACTTTGAATATATGAAATAACAAAAATCAGGAAACAGAGCAGCACAGTAATTTTAATCACATCATAGAGAAAAAAACGGATACTGCCGCCCCATCTGGATGTGACATCAATTCCGACAGCAGACAGACTATTTCCAATCACAGCGTTCAGCCACTTCATTCCAAGCACCTGATCCTGTACAAACAGCCAGAAATAACGTAAATACTCCATAAACACAGCTCCTTCATTTGTCACAGCACTTCTCGTCCTGCTCTTTGCATAACTCCAGAGTAACCTGTTCCTCCAGCAGCTTCTTTGCACGCTCTGCACCGTCCGGATTGAGAGAATAATGAACCCATTTTCCCTCTTTACGCCCCCGCACAATACCGGCATCGCACAATATTTTCATATGATGGGAAAGCGTAGGCTGTGTAATATGCAGATCATCCAGGAGCCTGCAGGCACATTTTTCACCTGTCCTGAGCTGCTCCAGGATTTTCAGCCTGTTTTCATCACAGAATGATTTAAACACCTTAACCGTTTCATTATATTCAGATGTCACTTATCTTCGCCTCACATTCAAATTTTTGAATTTATCTATATAATATTCAACACATAGAAATTTGTCAATGTATTTTTCTGCCATTTTCTCTGATTGCTGATCTTATTTCATATATCCATAGTTTTTCCTGTTTTTCAGAATATAATAAACGGTCACTGTCAGGCTTATTCCTTCAACTGATATTACGACAGCCCAAAGTCCATCCACATCCAATACCATCGGCAGTAAATATATCATCACTAACTGCAGAACCAGCGTACGTGTAACAGATAGAATTGCTGAAACCTTTCCATTACTCAGTGCTGTAAAAAAAGCAGATGCAAATATATTAAACCCCATAACCAAAAAAGCGACAGAATAGATTCTCATTCCGCGTATGGTC
>JAXEBU010000095.1:0-25797 GCA_034093895.1 Candidatus Choladocola sp.
TGTTTTGCAAATACTTCCAGGTTTTGTATCGTAATCATATCCATATCATTCACCTACCGGGAAAGGATTGCTTCGGTCATCCGGATGACCCGCCTGTTTTCTCTGATATCGTGTACGCGGACGAAGGCGCATCCTTTCATGATACCGATAACTGTGGTGGCCAGGGTGCCCTCTACGCGGTCCGTGGCAGGGAGATCCAGCGTCAGGCCAATCATGGATTTGCGCGATGTACCGAGGAGAACCGGGAAACCCAGCCGGTGAAGAATCTCCAGGTGATTGGTGATTTCCAGATTCATCTCGTACGTTTTTCCGAAACCGACACCGGGATCCAGAATGATTTTTTCATCGGGAACGCCTGCTTCACGGGCAATGCGGACACATTCGTCCAGATCGGTTACAACATCCTCGAGAAAATTATCATAAACTGCTTCATGACGGTTGTGCATCAGGCAGCAGGCAGCGCCGTACTTTGCCGTGAGCTGTGCAACACGTCTGTCATGTTTGAATCCCCATATATCATTGACGAGATCTGCACCTGCCTGAAGGGCTGCTTCAGCAACGGTTCCCTTATACGTATCAACGGAGACAGGGATGTCAAACCGGCTCTTTACTGCCTCGATAACGGGAGCAACTCTGGAAATTTCTTCTTCGTCTGTTATAACCTGATGACCCGGTCTTGTGGATTCACCGCCAATATCGATAATATCGGCACCGTCACGGATCATTTCTTCTGTGTGACGAAGGGCGGCGTCAATATTGTTGAATTTTCCGCCGTCGGAGAAAGAGTCCGGCGTTACATTCAGAATTCCCATAATATAGCATTTATGAGCTGTATCAAATTCTTTTTTACCAATAATCATGTTGTACCTCCTGAGGAATAAAATCAATTACAGCAGAATCTGAAGGTTTTTCTTCTCATTACTCCAGTTGCACCGGCTTTCGGCAGCACAGGAAAAACAGCAGCGTGACTGCTTGTCGGCACGGTACAGGTATGCGGCAAGAAGACGGGCCTCTTCAGAAACGGCAGCAGAAACGGACTGCGTATTGTCGCAGTCTCTGTGGTGCGAAATTGCATACCGGATCATATTGATTTCCTCCCGGGTAAAGCCGCAGTCCGGGAGAATCCGTTGCGCAAGTGCTGCACTTGCCTGGTCGTGGGGAATCCCATCTGTTAGCTGCTGATACCGGCCGATGTCATGAAGAAATGCAGCAGCGTATATTAGCTCCCGGTCAGGGCCTGTCTTTGCTTCCAGGCTGTAAATATAGGCAAGTCTGGCCACATCCAGAAAATGGGCCAGTGTATGATTGCAGAAAATCCGCTCTGATTCAGCCTGCTGCAGCTTTACAAACTGCTCCTGATAGAGCGGATGATTCCATATTTTCTGTATTCGTTTCATTACTTCACCATCTGCAGGAAAGTCTGCTGCAGAGAATAATCTTCCGCAAAGACACCGCGGACAACCGTTGTAACCGTTTTTGTGCCCGGCTTCTGGACACCGCGCATGGTCATGCACATATGTTCTGCTTCCAGCATTACCATGACTCCCTTCGGCTTCAGATACGTTTCAAGTGCATCGGCGATCTGGGCGGTCATATTTTCCTGGATCTGAGGACGCCGTGCAAAAACTTCAACCGTGCGGGCGAGCTTGCTCAGTCCGGCCACGTGTCCGTCCGGTATGTATGCCACGTGGGCTTTTCCGTAGAAGGGCAGGAGATGGTGCTCACACGTGGAATAAAACGTGATGTCCTTCTCAAGAACGATATTGTTGTTGGTGGCGTGGAACTGTTTCTGGAGATGTGCGCCGGGATCTTCGCTGAGACCGCCGTAAATCTGAGAACACATGCGGGCAATCCGGTCAGGTGTTTCGAGAAGTCCTTCGCGGTTAACATCTTCTCCGATTCCTTCCAGCATCAGACGGACGCCCTCTCTGATTTTTTCGTAATCCATGTTGCTCGTACCTCCTTTGCAAATTTTCGGGATGGAAGAGCAGACAAAAACATCCCGATGTGAATGAGCATCTGGAATAAATAATAATCGTATATCCCTTCACAATCGAGATGGAAATCATCTTTTTTATTGCAACGGGTGCGGACTCCATATCGTAAACCGGTGTCAGCAGCTCTGACGGTAGCGTCAGCTGCAAACCTGCTTTTCGTTTCTGCGGCAACTCCCCATCCACGGAACACTTAACGCATGAAATCCTATTTTGCATATTATTTATTTGCTTTTTCTTTGGCGAGATATAGTATAGCACTAATTGTAGAAATATGCTAGTACTTATGCAGTATTTCGTATATAATCATAGATGATTATTAAGGAGGAAAAATGAACAGAACAATCAGTGAACTTTTTGAAAGAAAATCAGTCCGCGTATTTACGGACAGAGAGATTACGGCAGAGGAGAAGAACGTGATTCTGGAAGCCGCTGCCATGGCTCCCAGTGCGGGCAATCAACAGCTTTATACCATCATCGATGTGACCAATCAGAAGGAAAAAGAAAAACTGGCTGTGACCTGTGACAATCAGCCGTTCATAGCAGAAGCGAAAATGGTTCTTGTATTCTGCGCGGACTGCCAGAAGTGGTATGACGCTTTTCTATCGTCGGGATGCAATCCGCGCCATCCGGGTGTTGGCGATCTGATGCTGGCTGTGACAGATACGGCTATTGCAGCTCAGAATGCAGTGACGGCATCATGGAGTCTTGGCATCGGCTCCTGTTATATCGGAGACATTATGGAAAACTGTGAGGCTCATCGTAAGCTTCTGAACCTTCCGCCCTGGGTTTTCCCGGCGGTAATGGTTGTATTCGGATATCCGACGGATCAGCAGATCAGGAGGAAAAAGCCGGAACGCACCGAAATGTGCCATATTGTACATGAGAATACGTATCGTCACATGGATCAGGAAGAACTGGAAAAAATGCTCTCCTTTAAATCAGGCGAAAAGAGCTATGATGAGTGGATCCGCGCGTTCTGCGCCCGAAAATACAATTCGGAATTCTCCCGGGAGATGACGCGGTCCGTGGAAGTATATCTGGAAAGCTTCAGGGAGCCTGCCCTGTTTTCAGATAAAAAACAGCCAGCTGCGTCCTGTCGCGAAGATGCAGCTTTTCCAGAATGATACTGAGATAATTGCGCACCGTTCCCTCACTGAGAAAGAGTGTCTCGGCAATCTCTCTGTTGCTGAGTCCTTCTGCCACACCGCGGATGATAGACAGCTCTTTTTCTGTGATATCGTACTGCTCATAATTCACAGAAGGTCTGGCATTCAGCAGCTCCGGAAGCTTCTGGGTAATTTCAGCTCCAAAAACGGTCTGACCGCTGAAGACAGCCTTCACTGCCGGGATAATATGGCCGTAATCCTGTTTCAGCAGATAGCCGCGTGTTCCGATCCGCAGCGCTTTTACAATATAATCGTCATCGGAAAAGGTGGTGAGCAGAAGGATTCTGGCGGAAGGATCCTTCTGCAGGATCTGTTTTGCAGCTTCCAGTCCATCCATGTCTTTCATACGGATATCCATCAGCAGGACATCCGGCTTCAGCTTTTCATACAGCAAAACAGCTTCTTTACCGGAACTTCCCGTGCCGGTAACCTTCAGTTCAGAATCATTTTCCAGTATGGTTTTCAAAGCAGTAGTAACAAAAAAATCATCATCGATCAATAACAGATTCATACGATTTCCTTTCTCAAAATGCATATCTTATGTTTCCGTGGAATTTTTTGGCACTGTAATATAAATACGGAATCCGGACGCAGACTGAATCTGAAAATTGCCGCCCAGTGAACGGATACGGCTATCCATATTCGCAAGACCGATTCCGGTGGAGGATATGAGAGATTCCATCGGCCCTGTGACAGCCTTTGTTCCGTTGTCCTGAATAATCAACTGATAAAAGCCGGGATGCTCCATGACAGTTACAGAAGCCTCCGTTGCGTTGCTGTGTTTCGCTATATTCACAAGTGCTTCCTTTGTAATGGAAATGAAGCTGTATTTCAGATTGCGCGGCAGAGCGGGAGACATTTCATAATGCAGTATTACAGGACAGAATGTGAATTCATGGATCATACTCTTCAGAGAGTCTTCAAGATTGACGGAACTGTCATGGAGATCATGGACGCTTTGGCGGATGCTGTCCATGGCGCAGTTCAACGTAGTATCCAGATGCTGCAGCGGTTCCTCCAATTCGGAAGAACGGTTGACGGTACGCAGGGCGCCTGTCATGAGAATCGAACGCGTCAGCATATGCCCTACATTATCATGGATTTCACGTGCAATGCGGTTACGTTCCCGCAAAGTGGCAGCATAGATTTCGGAATCCTGCTTTTCTCTCAGAGATTTATTCTTTTCCTCCAGAAGAAGCTGGATTTCCGTGTCATCATCTTTTGTCTGCAGATATTTCGTATGAAGCGTTCGATACGCATCCGTTTTATATCGCAGGATGGCAGACAGAAGACAGCCGGTCAGGAGGAAAAAAACAAATGATGCATTATTCTGGCGGATGACTGCTGCGGTCAGTCCGAGAATCGAAAGAACGAGAGCCGGGATACAGCTGTGTGTAATCGTCAGACGTCCGTTTCCGGTGTTTTCGGAAAAGTAGTCATAAAAAATGAGCGGAAAGAAAATACAGAGATCCGGAAGAAAAAGAAGGAGCACGGCAGAGAACGTCACAGCTGTCAGATGGAAACGGGAATCCGGAACTGCATAGATCAGCGAAGCAAAAGCAACAGAAATAAAACAGACAATAATAAAGGAAGTATTGTCTGCAGTATATCGTGTGCCCGGAAAGCAGCAAAGCATCAAAAGACATTTGTCGAGAATCACGCTCATAAAAAACCTCCATATCATACGTGTATCGTAGCACAGGGATTTTCCAAAATCAATGAAAGGATGGACCGTGAATTGCGAAAGTGACATTTGTCATCACGGGTTCTTACATCTGACACTTTATATTGGCTTTTTCAGAGGGTATATTGGATGTAGAAAATGAAATACGAAGAAGTATGATCAGAGGAGGAAGAATATGATTCAGATAGAAAATCTTGTGAAGCGGTATGGGGAACTCCTGGCGTTGGATCATTTGAATCTGACGATTCAGGAAGGTGAAATCTTCGGATTGCTGGGTCCCAATGGATCCGGAAAAACAACGGCTATGAACTGTCTGCTGGCGCTGCTGAAATATGATAAGGGCAAAATCACAGTATTTGGAAAAGAGATGCGGCCGGACAGCTATGATCTGAAGCGTCAGATTGGGGTAGTACCCCAGAATGTGGCAGTTTTTGAGCAGATGACAGTTTATGAAAATATTGATTATTTCTGCGGATTGTACGTCGGAGAGAAGAACAAGAGAAAAGAACTGGTGGAAGAAGCAATCCGGTTTGTCGGTCTGGAGGATTACAGGAAAATGCTGCCGCGAAAGCTGTCCGGAGGTCTGCTGCGCAGACTGAATATTGCCTGCGGCATTGCCCACAAGCCGCGTCTGATTATTATGGATGAGCCTACAGTGGCTGTGGATCCTCAGAGCAGGAACAGGATTCTGGAGGGAATTCAGGAGCTGAACCGTCAGGGCTCCACAATCATCTACACCTCCCATTATATGGAAGAGGTGGAGCAGATATGCAGCAGAATTGTAATTATGGATCATGGCCGCAGTATTGCCACAGGTACGACGGAGCAGCTGAAGCAGATGATTAAAACGGCAGAGACAGTTCATATCGAAGGAATTGTTCTGAATGAAGAACAGCTTCAGACGATTCGGGAACTTCCTCACGTATTCCAGACGGAATACACGCAGAATCAGATTCTGACGGTAAAATGCACCAGTGCAAAACATAATCTGGTTCGCATCCTGAATTATCTGCAGGAGGAGGAGCTCTCTTTCGGAAGAGTATATTCAGAACTGCCGACGCTCAATGACGTATTCCTGGAAATCACAGGGAAAGAACTGAGAGACTGAAGGGGGATTTTATATGGGACGTTTATATCGGTTTAATTTGCTGCAGATCCTGCGCAGCAGACAGGAGATGTTCTGGCCTCTGTTTTTTCCTCTGATTCTGGGAACGCTGTTTTATTTTACCTTCGGAAGAAGTACGACAGATCAGATGCAGGCTGTGCCGGCTGCTCTTGTAAAAGGAGACAACACGGTATTTGAGGCATTTCTCGGAGAGCTGGACGGAGATACGCTTATCCTTTCTGTCATGGAAGAGGAAGAGGCGCTGGAAGCACTGAAAAGTGGTGAAGTGGAAGGTGTTTATTACAGTGCAAAGGAGCCCTCTCTGACAGTAACGGGCGTACAGATGCAGGAGAGTATTCTGGAAATGCTGCTTAGTACGTACGTGCAGAATCAGACGATGATGGAGGAGATTGCAGAAGAGAATCCGCTGAAACTGGCTGCTGCCATCCGCACCGTATCGGATTACGGAAATATGGTGGAGCAGGTTAGTGTCAGCGGGAAGGTCATTGACAATACCGTCAATTATTTCTATGCACTGATCGGAATGGCCTGTCTGTTCGGTTCCTTCATGGGCATGAGTGCAGCTCAGAAGCTCAGGGCGGATCAGTCTCCTCTGGCTGCAAGGCGCAGTATTATTCCGCAGAGCCGTCTGACCATGGTGCTCAGTGAGATGCTGGCGGTATTTACGGTTCAGTTCCTGAATATCTGTATCCTGCTGATATATTTATGCGGCGTTCTGGGAATCTCATTCGGATCGAAATGGTTTCTCATTTTTCCGGTCTGCATTTTCGGAAGCATGGCAGGCGTTTCCTTCGGCATCTTTCTTGGCTGTCTGCCCTGGCGGGAAGGCGTTAAAATCGGAATTCTCGTAGGAAGCTCGCTGCTGCTCAGTTTTATGGCAGGCCTGATGTTCGGAAACATGAAGGATATTATTGAACATCACTGTCCCGTTCTGAACCGCATCAATCCGGCGGCTCTGATTTCGGACGCATTTTACAGTATTTCTGTTTATGATAATTTTTCCAGGTACAGAATGAATCTTCTGATTCTTGCAGGGATTACCTGTATTCTGGTAATGGCAAGCTTTTTCAGACTGAGGAGGGAACGGTATGACAGTATTTAAAGGATATCTCCTGATTATCCGGAGAAATCTGGGCACCATACTGATGTATATCAGCATATTTGTCGGAGTTGCGGCAATGATTCAGGCGATGAATCAGAATACGGGGACAACCGGCGATTTTAAAAATCAGCAGCTGAATGTTGCCGTAATCGACCGGGATGGCGGTGTGCTCTCCGATACAGTCCGCAAAATGCTGGAGCGGGAGCAGAAGCTGCTGGAAATAGAAGACGATGAACAGGTGATTCAGGAAGAGCTTTTCTACCACAACGCGGAATACGTTGTAATTATTCCTGAGGGTGCGGAGAATGCAATGGAAAATGATAACTGTACGGTACAGAGCATTACCACACCGGGATCTGTTATGTCCTATTACGTGGAATCTCAGGTGAACGCTCTGCTGAATCAGATTCGGGTGTATCTGGCCGGAGGGTTTACGCTGGAAAAATCCTGTGAGAGAGCTCTGGCGCTGGGCGAAGCACCATCTGCGGTGACGCTGATTGATGTGAACGGCAATGCGGGGATCCGGGAAGGCTACAATTATTACACCGGATATATGCCGTATGCATTTCTGGGAGCTGCCGTTATGACGTTGAGTGTTGTGATTATGGAGTTTAAGAAGAAGGATATCAGACGGAGGATGATGAGTTCCTGTGTGCCCTTCCAGCATCAGAATCTGGCTGCCGTGGTTTCATTTGTACTGGTGGGAGCTGCGATCTGGGGAATCTGTGTGGCAGTGCAGGCGGTCCTTTATCACGGCGGTATTTTTACCAGCGGCAATGCGGGACTGTACGTGCTTAACAGCGCAGCCTGTATGCTGACAGCACTTTCTCTTGGATATCTGAGCGGTATGATTGCGGGAAGCCCGGCAGCCTTAAGCGGTATCAACAACGTGATATCCCTCGGTCTCTGTTTCCTGGGAGGCGTATTTGTCCCGCTGGAAATGCTGGGAGATGGAGTGAAAAAGATCTCTCAGTTCCTGCCGACTTACTGGTATTCTGTCATTAACGGAATACTGGGGGATTATGAAACCGTCAGCCCGGAGATGATGAAAACCGTATGGAAGGGGCTGGTGATACAGGTACTGTTTGCAGTGGCCTGCTTTGGAATAACGATGGCCATGCGCAGAATGCGGATGCAGGAAAAAGGGTGATACAGGAAGAGATTGGGCCGGAAAGCTTTACTATAAGAAAAAAAGATAGTATACTCAGGGTAATTCATGTGAGATGTTTTGTAATGAAACAGCAAAACAGATTACAGAGTGCCCTGAGTATTTTTTATCGTACAGAATACAAAGTTCCCTGTACGATAAAAACGCTCAGTACAGTGCTTTGTTTCATTCGGAAACAGGAGGAAAAAATGAAGAATAAACATATGGGGAAGAAAATAGGGGCGTGGATACTGAGTACGGTAATGCTGATTTCTGCAGTACCTTCTGATTACGCAGCTTTGTCTGCCGGAGCTGAAGAGGAAATGGCGGGAGACGAAGAGACAGATCAGGAGCAGGCAGCTGAGACGGCCGGAGAAAGCGGGGAGACGACGCAGGATATGACCGAAGCATCATCCGGAGAGACAACGGCTGAGACGGCCGGGGAAACAACCGGAGTTTCAGAGGAGAATAATACCGGAGATACGCAGCCGGAATCATCCGGAAAAACGGAGGGAATGAAAGAAACGACAGAGGAATCTTCCGGAGAAACCCAGGAATCAGAGAATACATCCGGGAATGATCAGCCATCCGATCCGGAAAAAGAGACAGTGCCGGAAAAAGAGACAGTGGAAAACACATCGGAAAAAGGAGAAACGGATCCTGAGAAAACGTCCGGCTCTGACGAAGCTGAAACAGAGACAGATCTGCAGACGGAGGACAATGACACGTTCACAGCAGAGGTACAGGACGGAATCTTTACCGTCTGCTGGAGTGATATCGGAAATCTCTGCGGACGACGGAGCGTGACCGGTGATTCGGATCTGTTTGAAGTATGGCAGGATGGCAGCAGGATGAACCCACAGCCGGAGATTTCGCTGTTCGAAGCCGGGCAGGTGGATTCATACGGAGTACAGAGCTGTACGTACCGTATTGCCGATCTTCCGCTGACGGAGGAAGATGGGGTGACTGTCCATACGTATACCGTGCGTGAGACCGTTCCTGCAGGCTACATCTCTTTTCAAAAGAATGCGTATTCAGATATTTCAGAAGAAGAAAAAGAGCTTATGCTGCAGTCAGTGGCAGGTCCTGAGGAAGAACTGGTACTGATATACAACAGGGACAGGAAGCTTTTTACTGCCGACAGAAAATTCGGAAATTATTTGCCGCAGTATACCGTTTCAGGAACAATAGTCTGGAATGATAATGGCAACGGGGATGGCTTAAGGCCGGATATGGAATCCTGGTTTGGTCAGTATATCAGCATTTCCTGCAATGGAAAGAGTTATTCGGCTTACCGGATTCAGTACGGGCAGGATCAGAATGATGCTTCTCTCTGGAATTATTCCATTGAGGGACTGTCTGGTACAGAAGCAGACGGAAGTGCAGCCGTTTACAGCATTTCCATGACCTGGCCGGAAGGATATACTGCAGAAGAAGATCAGTTTTCTGTCGACGGAGACCGGGATGACTGTAATGTGGAGATCAGACGGACAGCGGAGGAAGCGCCGGATTTCGGTGCAGAGAAGGAAGCGACTGTAAATCTGACGGGACAGCGTATGCTTTTTGCCGCTGTACCGGAGGAAACTGCTGTTATTGCATCTGACGGAAATGCAGCCGTTACCGTTAACTTTATGGATGAAAAATCCAAAGCGCCTGCGGATTACTGCGGACTGCTCTCCGACTGGGGAGTTGTGCTGCAGTACACAATTGAAAACAGGGAGCCTGTTTTGCTGAAGCTAACGTACCAGGACGGAAACTGGGTATCTTCCATTACGGATGATCAGGCAGCCGGCCTGGGTCTTGCGGATGCTGCAGAATTTAATGAAAAGCTGCGGATGGAGTGGACACCGGATCAGGGTACGGGAAGAATTCAGATTCATTCTGTGCCTTCAGAAATCTCTGTACCGGACGGGCAGGAAGGAACAACACAGAAATCGGTATTCTGGGATATGGTGCTGAACACGGAAATTCCTGCGGAGGACAGAGAAGATTACTGTATGCCGGAAGAAAATGTTCCGGGCAGTCGGGAGTATCTGATAATTCCTCATACGAAGTACACAGCAACCGTGATCCTGAAGGCAGGAACAAACAGAATGACGGCGACACTGGCAGAGCGGATTCTGGAGAATCTGACGCTGCGCTGTGGAGCCGGAGCGGTTCCGGTTTCTGAGATCGTGAAAGAATATCCGGACGCACAGGTATCTTTATCAGCAAAAAACGGCAGTCTTATGATAACAGGCCTTCCGTGGTGTGACAGTACAAAAAAGGCGTACGTCTGGTCTGTGGTGTGCAAAAATAAAGTTCCGGCGGAAGACAGAGACAAAGAAAACGACGATTATTATGTACCGGGATATAATAACACGGCTGTCTCAAATTTCGGACATGTGGTAAACGCCTGTCATAACGGAGGTGTACTGTTCCTGCGGCTTACGGGACAGACAAAATATTCCGGCAGAAAAATCTGGCTGGATGACGGAACGGAAGCAACTGTGGCGGCCAGACCGGATGCAACCTGGACTCTGTGGCGCTATTCCGGAAAAACAGAGGCAGATTACACGAAAGCATCCGTTGTCCGTAACAGCAGCGGGAATGCTGTGGAATGGACTGTGGAGAAAACACAGGATATCAGTATGTTTCAGCAGTCCGGCCTTCCGAAGTACGATGCGGACGGTTACCCGTACGTCTATCTTGCACGGGAGACAATGGAAGCGGGATATGAGCAGGTATTCGGAGAAGTGGAAGCTGTCACCAACGGCAGTAATGGGACTGCTACATATGGAATAAAGGCAGGGTCGAATCCTCTGCCCTATGAAGGGGAGCGGGAAGAGAGAGACAGTTCTGTTTACAACGGAGGAACGCTGAGCAACCGGATCACCGGAAATACTGAGGTCAGTGCAGTGAAAACGTGGATCTCTGCAACGTATCAGGATTCCCTTTCTGATGTTACGGTGGAACTGACACTGAGATATTCAGAAGACAATGGGATTACATGGGAAGATGTATATGAGACAGATGACCGCGGTGAAGAAGTGCCGGTGATCCGGGAACTGACGGGATTTCGGGCTGAGACACTGACGAAAGAAATATCCGGAGAATATCCGGCTTATGACGGACTTGGAAGACCGCTCATTTACCGGTGGTTTGAGACGGATGTGTGGGAAACGGCAGATGGAGAAAAAACCGATACAGAGTTTGAAGCAGATGCGGCTACCGGTAAAGCAAGATTTTTGCTGTCTCATAACAGAATGAATGCATCAACGGGGCCGGAATGGTATGAGAGCAGTTCTGTAGTGGATGAAAACGGAAACACGGTAATTACGAATAAACTGACCGGAACAACCGATTATCTGGTTGACAAAATCTGGAGTGGATTTGATAATTCAACGGATGACGGAAAAAAGGCACCGGAGAATGCTTCATCTGTAAAAATATGTCTCTTCCGGAATGATGAACTGTATGTAACGGAAGACGGGACACCTCTCATTACAGAGCTTTCCGGAGCTTCGAAAGCATTTGATAAAAATGGAGAAAATGTCAGAGTATGGGCAGAACTGATACAGAATCTGCCAAAATACGATGAAAACGGTGTGAAGTATACGTATTATGCAGAAGAGGTGGAGACGGATGAAAGGTTCTCGTCTCTGTCCAGATATCAGGTGGAGGAGTTAAACCGATATTCGGCGAATAATGCACAGATTGAGAACAGTCCGGCCGGTCAGAGTAAGCGGATCAGGGTGGAAAAAATCTGGAAGGATGCAGGAGATTCCGTTCACCGTTATCCGGTTACTGTGGGGGTCTGGAGACAGGCGGAAGCCGGCTGTGAAGAAAGCAGTGATGTTTATCTCGGGTCGGTTACACTTACCGCAACGCACAGCTGGTGGGATTACTTTGATGTCACAGAATACGTAAAAACTACTGAAAACGGCAGTACGATCGTAAAACCCTCCGATGTCCATCGCGGAGACGGAAACGAATATTCACTTTACACAGACGGAACGTATTATATCAGGGAACTGAGCGTCGGAGAATATCCTGTATACAGGAATTACGGTGATGCAGGAGAAGCTGTTGTTCAGGGAGGTATACTGAAAGATCCGATCACGACAGATTCTGCTCCGGGGGCAGCACAGCCTGCCGGTTCCGCCAGCCCGACAGTGGATTATGTGGATACAGATCAGCACCGGTATGATGTGACGTATTCTTTCCGCAGGGCAACAGCTGACGGGCGCGTGCCTGAAGATGTATACTGTGTGACGAATCACCGTTACGGGTGGGTGAATCTGACCGTTCAGAAATCATGGATTGATGACGGAGAGACACCGGAAGCGAGGGCTGCACTCGGAGCAGTACTGCAGCTTCAGCTGAATGAAAAGAAGAGCAGTTTTTCCGGAGTGTCGATCGGGGAAAATACGGTCAGTGTCGGCGGAAAAGAGTACCCTGTTCTGGGAGCCGGCCGGAACACTGGTGCAACCGGTGAGTCCGTGGATTCCATTCAGAAGCTGACAGGAAACACGGATGACGATAATACAGAAACAGTATATTTTTACAACCTTCCGAAATACGATGCGGAAGGTGAAGTGATTTCTTATTCTGTCACTGAACTGAGCCCGGAAAAGGGCGGAGATGGGGCTCTGACAGATGCAGTTGAAAGTGAAGGGAAAACTACACTTTTAGCGGATGCGGACTACAGAACAGAGATCAGAGAAGAGGAATACACTGTAACGCCGGACAGACACGCACTGGATCTTCAGATATACAAGGTGACAAACCGCCGTCTGGCCGTAAAGGATGTCAGTTTTTATAAAATATGGCGTGACGGATACGTATTCTCCGGCGGTCACAGACCTGACATTTATCTGAGACTGTACCAGGTGGATTCTTCCTGCTACAGTGAAAACGGAGAGTTCCTTGGGGCAAAAGCATACGGCTTCCGGAATTACCGTTGGCAGCCGGAACAGGAAGATGAAGCAGCCGGTTCTGATTATGCCTGGGAATACACCTTCCGTGATTTGCCGAAATACGACGGGAACGGAAAAGAGATTGTTTACTATGCAGAAGAAAACATGCTGGTAGACGGAGCATCTCTCGATTACATTCCGGTTCAGTATCTGTACGGAGGCAAATCCTACAGTACAGTAACACTGGAAAACGGAGTGTATAAGGTCAGACACAGTGTCGATCCATCTGAGCGTGCGGCGGTAGTTGCTGTGATGGAAAACGGAACAGTTTCCGACAGAGAAAACGATATGAAAGTTCTGAGGGAAGGCGGTACCTTCCTGAATGAGATTGACGCAGCAGAAAAAATATCCGGACAGAAAATATGGAAGAATATCCTGGCAGAATTTTCAGGCAATCAGCTTCCTCCCCTCAATTTCACTGTGAGCCGGAAAATGGTGGATATTTATGGCAACGTGCGCAGGGATGAAACAGGAAATGAAGTGGTGGAACAGAATGTGGCCTGGCTGAACGGAGTTCAGACAAAGGAAGGTGAGTCGGGCTTCCACTTTGAAATCCTGTATGAAGGAGAGAATGGAATAGTCAGTGCAGATTCCAGGCTTCTGCCCAAATATGACAGTACAAAGCAGTGGCGTTATGAATACATACTGGAAGAATCTTTTACAAACCGGAAGGATGCGCGAAATCTGAGCGATGTCTATGAAAAGGACGTTGACAATAATTCCTTTCTGGTAAACAACACGTATAAGCAGGGCACCCGTTCTGTTACTGTAGAGAAGCATTGGGAGAATGACGGTGACTATGGGGCAAAGCACCCTGATGTGAAGATCCGTCTGTACCGGTTCACACAAAATGAATACAGCTCCGGAATCGAAGCGTATACGGAACCGCACCTCGTTGCAGAAAAAGTGCTGAAAAACGGTGATTTGACTGTGACCTTTGACAAACTGAATATATACGATCCTTCCGGACGTTATCTGTATTATTACGTTACAGAAGAACCGGTGAACGGGTTTGAAGTGCCTGTAATCACTGTCGGAGACAGCAGCTCCGGGATCTGTGCTGTTGCGCATTCAGGATCTGACTGGCCCCGGAATCAGACGGTATTCCGGCTGAAATCAGATGCAGAGTTGTCTGAAATAACGGGACAGAAAACATCTGATCTTGTGATCACAAACCGCTATAAGGAGAATCAGGAAGCACTGACTCTGGAAGGTAAGAAGGTCTGGGAGGACAACAGCAATTACGGTGATGTACGGCCGGAGAGCATCCAGGTGATTCTTTACCGGGAGGCGGATGCCCAGGGCGAGGACAATGCGATTGCAGCAGAAAAAGTAATGGGAGACGAAGCTGTCTTCACCATAACATATAACACGGCAGAAATATCATTTGACAGGACAGAATATCCTCATATGAGGAATACTGGCATGATTACACTGAAGACGGGGACAGACGGTAATTCCTGGACGTACTGTATCGAAGGCCTGGACCGTTACGCACCGAACGGCAATCCGTGGAAATACTCTGTCCGTGAGGTGACAGGAAATTTACCGGATGTTTATACGGCATCTGTTTCCGGTGCAGGAGAAAAGAGCAGGACAGCATCGGAAAGCGGTGTATTCATTACAATGAAAGACCTGAGAAACAGCAGTGTCACTTCTCTGACTGTCACGAAGAACTGGAGACTTCTGACCAATCTGCAGCGTCCTGCAGTGACGGCAGCATTGCAGGTGAAGGAAGGAAACGGAGCATGGAAGTGGGCAAAGGATTATTTCCCGGCCTCCTTATTCCCGGTTGGCATGTGGAAAAAAACGTTTCCGGGAACAGCCATTGACAGTTCTGCGGTCACATTCCGCAGTCTTCCAAAAGCAGTGAAACGCGATGAAGCGTATACAGTGCTTACATACCGGGCTGTGGAAATTCAGGTGGGAGATGTACCGGTTCTGTTCGGAGATGGAAAGACGTATGAGTCTGCCGGAGCAGAGGATGTTTCTTATGCAGAGGAGCAGAATCCGAATCTGCAGTTTCTGATGGAGGTCGGTGATACTGTCATTTCAGGCGGTAAGCAGTCAGTGACACTTACGAATACACCGGATTATGGAACAGTCAGTCTGAAGGTAGTGAAAGCCTGGGAAGATTTTCAGAATATTTATCGATCCCGTTCCACCACAGGCACGTGGACCGTGTGGTTCCGACTGTTCCGCAGAACAGAAAACGGTGCGGAAGAAACAGTGCGTATGAATTCAACGGGAGGGATGTATGATTTTTCCGTTTCCGGATCCAATACGGTGAACAGTACGGCACCGATCAGAACGCTGAACAATCTTCCGAAAGCGGATGCAGATGGAAACAGATACACCTATTACATCAGGGAAATCACTGGAAATCAGGGAGACGTTATTGACAATGCAACTTATATCTGCAGAGGTTATACGGTAGATCAGCCGGATACGGGCACAGTTGTTTACGATGAGGCTGCAGGTGAGTTTACCGTGACGGTTACGAACCGACTGAAACAGAGATCCATTACCGGTATAAAAGTGTGGGAGGATGACAGTAACCGGTATGGAACGCGTCCGGTCCCGGAGCAGGTGAAACTGGAACTGTATGTAAAAGAAGATACTTCCGCCAGTCAGTGGATGAAAGCGTCGGAACTCTGGCCGGGTGATGATGAGGGCCACTTTGATGTTGTCTGGAAAAATACAGAAGGGAATACGTGGATCTGGAGTTCCTCCGATTCTCTTCCGGAAACGGCTCCCTCCGGTAATGCATATATTTACGGTGTGAAGGAGAAAGGAGCAGCCCGGGGATATGAGATGCCCTATTACCAGTCCTGCGTACCATCGGATGGAAGTACGGAGCCGGTATGGAGTACGAAGTCCGGCAGCAGTATGCAGTATGCACAGGATGGTGAGCGGATCGTCAACAGAATAACAAAATTCTGTCTGAATAAGTATGGAGATGATGTTTCAGATGAACAGAATCAGAGTGTGGCTTTCGGACCGGACAATCCGCCGTCAGGCTCTGTGGAACTCAGTATTTACCGTGGCAGTAAAAAGGTAGCGTACTGGTCTGTGGATGCACAGGGGAATCTGTCATCAGGGCTGATCAGAAATGACAGTACTGTAGAAATGGAAGACAGTGACAGAGGATGGATTGCAGGCCTGCCGGCAGGAGACTATATACTGAAAGAGACGGAAACGCCGGATGGCTATCTGACGGTACAGCCTTTTACCCTTCAGATCAGTGAGTCGGGATCGGTTTCTGTAAGCGGTATGAAAAACAGCGATGATGCTGCTGTTGACGGAATGACGGTGAAGGTGAAGGATCAGAAGATCAGAGGGAATGCAGTACTGACAAAATACGTGACTGACGGAACGTCCAGGAAAGTGCTTCCGGATGTGACCTTTGATCTTTACCGTAAAGGAAGCGATACTGTTCCGGATCTGAAGATTGCAGAACAGCTGAAAACAGGGGAAGACGGAACAATCAATATTCAGGGCCAGCAGGACAGTGTCATCTTCTGTGCAGGGGAGGATCAGGGCAGACCGCTGTCGACGGGCCTCCCGGCAGGAACGTATTATTTCCTGGAGACGCGTGCTTCTGCGGACAGTGTACTGAATCCGGAACTGTGGGCAGAATTTACTGTCGCCGGGAAACCGGAAGGAGAAGCAGAAAATGTGCTGCAGCCTGATACCGTTTCGGTATCGGCAGAAAACAGCCTTTTCAGCGCCGCTGTTTCCTTTACGAAAGCAGATGGTGATTCAAAGAATCCCCAGAACAGAGAGACTCTCTCCAACGCTGTATTTCTGCTGTCCTACAGGCCGGAGAAAGAGAACGGAACGGTGCTGCCATATACTGACAGGCGTTATGTGACGGATGAGTACGGTGTTCTCACCCTCACAGGACTGACGAAAGGAAGGTACGTACTCAGGGAAAGTACGGTACCCGACGGTTACGATCCCGAATCTGCTTTCCGGTGCGAATTCAGTATCACAGAATCAGATAACGGAAAAACCCTGAATTTATCCGATCTTTCCGGTTTTAAGGAGGATACGGAGCATCCGGTATCCTGTGTGGACCGGGATCAGAATCAGATACTGAACCTACGTCTGAAAGGAAGTGCCCGGATTCAGAAGCTGGACGGAACTGCCATGGATACAACGCAGGATCAGGAAGCGTCAGAGACACCGATTACTGGTGCCCGGTTCAGACTGACCCGAAGTGATTCCAAATGGTCTGCTGCATCCTCCTGGGATATCCTGCTGGAATCCGGCAGAGCGTACGTGATGGATGAGGATGACGGAGACACTGTTATCCGGGAGAAGTCAGACGAACAGGGAAACTATGTCACAAATCAGGACGGTAATGTCATTCTGGAAGGACTGGAATGGGGTACGTATACGCTGACGGAGGTAAGAGCAAAGGAAGGATATGCACTTCCGTCTCCGGCTCCTTCTGTTACATTTACAGTCAGTCGCAACAAGCGTGACTGGACGCTGGGATCAGACGGGCAGAGTGAACTGCAGCTTCTCAATACAAGGATCCGGCTGACTGTTTATAAGACTTCCGGTGAACGGATGGAAGACGAGTATCCGGCACCGCTGGAAGGAAATTTTATTTATCAGGTGACACCGGTGGAAAACAGCAGCTTTGCAGACGGCAGTACATCACCGGTTACAGTAAACGGCAGCTTCAGTGAAGCGCTGTATGGAATGCTCATCGGAGGAAATATTTATATGGTCGAGGAGACGGAAGCTCCCGACGGATATGAGCTGGCAGAAAAATTCCTGTTTACAGTCAGCGAAGAAGGAACAGTGGAAAGCATCCGGACCATGGACGGCGGTGTACCGGAGTACGTAAAAATGACAGCGGACGATAATGGTATTACGGTACTTGCCCTTGCCGATGAAAGGATTACTGTAAATCTGCAGAAAAAGGATCTGACAGACGAGAAAGAGCTTGAAAATGCAGTATTTGTTCTTTCGGAACAGATATCCGGTGGAGAATGGACGAAACTGGACCGGATTGTCACAGGTGAGAATGGGAGTATTACGTTTCCTGCCGGCCAGCCGGGGTATGTCCTGAAAAAAGATACAGTGTACCGGCTGGAAGAGATGCAGCCTCCGGCAGGTTATGAAACGGTCGGCTCTTTTACCTTCACAGTCGATGCATGGGGAAGGATTTCAGCTCTGAACGGAAAAGAAGAAAAACAGCAGGAGTGGATAAACGGAAAAGCCTCTTATGAAGAGGATACGCTGACGGTATGGGATGTAAGAAGACGTGCCGATGCTGTTTTGTACAAAAAAGATGCAGATACCAAGAAATTCCTGGATGGCGCCGTGTTTACTCTTCAGCAGAAGGCAGACGGAGCGTTTGTGGATGTGATGACAGGACTTCGGACAGGCTGCACATACATCTGGCAGGAAAATCAGAAACCGGGAATTCCTGTGGTTCTTTCGGGAAATGCAGAGGAGACGGGAACGCTTGCCGTAACAGGAATACCCTGGGGTACGTACCGTTTTGTGGAGACGAAAGCAGCAGGCGGTTATGCACTTACTGATCCGGATACGGGAAATCCTGTGGCGACGGATCCGTTTACTGTCTCTGCGAATACTGATTTTGAAAATCCTGCAGTCCTGACTGCAGATGGCAGCAATACGCTGTATAACCGCAGTATCAGACTGGAATTGCTGAAAAAGAGTACAGATGGCAGCAGTCTGGAAGGCGCGGAATTTGAGATTACCGGTATTTTTGCGGATGAGGACAGTCTTCAGACGAAAAAAGGCATCACAAATGCTGATGGCTGTTTTGTGCTTGAGGGTGAGGAAGAGACAGGTCTGTCCGGGCTTCTGATCGGAGGAGAAACGTACCGTGTGGCAGAAACAAAAGCACCGGATGGATATATTCTGGCAGACAGCTTTACCTTTACCGTTGATGAAAAGGGAGACGCTGTCCTGAACGAAACAGAAAAAGCATCTGCGATGCTGACTGGTACGGAAGACGGACGGATACAGATCACAGTATATAACCGGAAGAATTTCATGACAGTCCGTAAAACAGATGACAGCAGGGAGCGCATGCTGCTGAAGGGAGCCGAACTGACAGTGACCGATATTACGGAGGAGCAGGCGGACAGCAGCGTGAGTCAGTCCGCTGTCTCCGGTAAGGTCATTGCAGTTTTGAATGATTCTAACGCAGCAGAGGGAATCTGGACGCTGGAAGGGATACTGGAAGGAGGCCATACGTATCGACTGTCAGAGACGACGGTTCCGGAAGGTTATCTGGTTGCCGATGATATTCTATTTACCATGGGCACAGACGGAAATATCCGTATAATATCCGGTGCTGATGAAGATACGGGAAATGCAGACAGAATCACAGTTGGCAGAATTAACAGTCTTTATCTCGGAAATGATGTGACCGTCCGCGACACAAAGCAGATAAAAGAAGGCGGAACGGGATCCATATCGGTAACAAAGTATCTGGAGCTGACTGGAGTGGGCGAAAATCTTTTCCTGAATGCAAAGGATGGCCTGTATTATACGGCACTGTTCAGTGACCCGGATGGAATTGTCCGCTGCAGCAGTGTGAAAGAAGTCCATTTACGCGGTGAGAGTAGTTCCACAGTTACCTTTGATGGGCTGCCGGAGGGCACATATTACGTATTTGAGACGACTGCTGATGGAACAGCTATTCCTTTTGATACTGCAGTGAATTACAATGGAGAAGAGTTTTACTGTACCGGAAAGAATACGGCAGCTCTGGAGCTTCATCCGGATCAGGGGGAAAGGGAAAAAGAAGCGTCACTGACAAATGTGTACCTGCAGCTGCCCTGGGGATACTACCTGACCGCGTCCCTTGGTCTGACAAAACTTGTTCGGGATGGCAGCAAAGAGATTACTGCAGATGAGAGCTTTTATGCGGGAATATTCCGGCCGGACGGTTCGCTGTATCAGGTGACAGAGCTGGTGCAGAACGGAACTGTTGAAATTGAATTGCCTCTGGGCGGTGAGACGGGCTCAGATCCTGTAACGTATACGGTGAAGGAATGTGATGCCGAAGGAAATCCGGTAGACGAAGGAAGCTTCGGCTATGAAATCAGCATATCCGGCGAGGTGAAGCTGAGCCGGGAATCTCACCATGCAGAAGTCACTATAACAAATACGCGGAAGCATGGGGCGCAGCAGACAGAAAGTGAGACAGAGAAGGGATCCGGAAAGACTGTTCCTGCAAAGACGGGCGATGAGACAGCTCCGGCACTTTATCTGAGCTTATTCCTGTTGTCCGGCATCATTCTTCTGACAGGCAGACGAAGAAGACGTGTTGATAAATAACCGAAAAACTGATACAATAATGAAAAGATGCCAGGTACGGGATGTCCGGAGGACATCCTGTAAGGCATCTTTTCATTTCATCAAAAGCCGCAGAAAACTGCGGTACTGGAGGCGAATTAGAATGGAGATTATGGAATCGGCAAAACGGTTAAAAGAAGAACTGACAGCGATTCGGAGAACGATTCACCAGTGTCCGGAAGTCGGACCGTCTCTGCCAAAGACAAAAGCATTTGTTTCGGAAAAACTGAGAGAATACGGTTATGAACCGCAGGAGATTTGTGAGAGCGGTATTGTAGCTGTGATTGAAGGCAGCAGGCCGGGGAAGACCATATTGCTGCGGGCGGATATGGATGCACTGGCAATCAAAGAGGAAGCTCCCGTTCCCTTTGCTTCTGACAATCATAAGATGCATGCCTGCGGACACGATATGCACGCTGCCATGCTGCTGGGAGCTGCAAAACTGCTGAAAGAACATCAAAAGGAGATTAACGGAACGGTAAAGCTGGTTTTTCAGCCGGATGAAGAAGGGTTTACGGGAGCAAAGTCCATGCTGAAAGCAGGCGTTCTGGAGAATCCGCATGTGGATGCGGGACTGGCCCTTCATGTAAACTCCGGCACACCCTCCGGGATGGTACTGTGCGGGCTCGGTACATGCATGGCAGGCTGTACCCTGTTCCGGATACGTGTAAAAGGAACCGGCTGTCATGGGGCCATGCCGGAAACAGGTGTGGATCCCATCAATATTGCGGCGCATATCTATCTGTCTTTACAGGAGATAATTGCCAGAGAGATTGCACCGACGAAACCGGCTGCCCTGACGATCGGCAAATTTGAAGGAGGAAAAGCACCGAATATTATTCCGGAGGAGGTCATTCTGGAAGGCACGATCCGGACGCTCGATGTGGATCTGGCCGGTGAGATTTTCAGCAGAATTGAAGCCATTTCACGCAAGACGGCAGAACTGTTCCGTGGCGAGGCCTCCGTGACAGAGATTGCTTCCGCACCTCCGCTTCTCAACAACAAAGAAATGATGCGTGAAATTGCCGGATATGTCGGCGAAATCTGTGATCCGCAGCAGGTTGTCCTGTTTGAACAGGGCGGAATGGGATCTGAGGATTTTGCTTCCTACACGTATGAGATTCCCTGCAGCTATCTGCTTTTGGGAGCAGGTACTGCGCAGGAAAATGAACTCTTCGGCAAACCGATGCACAATGATCACGTTGTATTCAATGAGGATATTCTGACAACCGGCAGTGCCATTTATGCACACAGTGCGATCAGCTGGCTGAAAAATCACGGCTGAACGGTTGACAGGCGGTACAATGAGGGAGGAAAGAGATGAGAAAAGAGATTCAGGAGAGAATCCTTGCAATAATGGAAGCGGCTGTACGGGACGAAATCACAGCCGGTGTCAGTCTGCTGGTTCGCCGAAACGGCGAGGAGCTGTTTTACGGAGCAT
Source organism: Candidatus Choladocola sp. (assembly GCA_034093895.1). Classification (GTDB taxonomy): domain Bacteria; phylum Bacillota; class Clostridia; order Lachnospirales; family Lachnospiraceae; genus Choladousia. Next base: position 21,975 of record JAXEBU010000095.1, read on the forward strand.
GCGGATATGCTGACAGGGAGAACCGCGTGCCGGTCAGAAGAAATACGATTTTCCGTCTGTATTCCATGACAAAGCCGGTTACGGCTGTGGCGTCAATGATTCTGATGGAGCGTGGGATTCTGGATCCGGCTCAGCCGGTTGCGGATTTTCTGCCGGGCTTTCGGAATCTGAAAGTGGAAACGGAAAAAGGAATCGTGCCTGTTTCCAGGGAGATGACGGTTTTTCATCTGCTGAATATGACGTCGGGTCTTACGTACGGAAGCGAAATGACTGCTTCTGACAGAAGTGTCCTTGGGCATATTGCAGACTGTATGGAACGGATGTACGGACAGGATCCCGTATCCACGATGGAGTTTGCCAACGGTCTCGGAAGAATTCCTCTTGCTTTTTCTCCTGACAGTTCCTGGTGCTACGGACTGTCTGCCGATGTACTGGGGGCTGTTGTAGAACAGGCCTCAGGGATGAGATTCGGTGAGTTTCTGGAGAAGAATATTTTCGAACCGCTGGGTATGAAGGATACCGGATTCTGGGTCCCGCCTGAAAAACAGGAGAGACTTGCGAAGTCGTATGAAGCTGTGGAGGATGGAATGATTCCCTACACAGGAGATTATCTGGCTGTTTCCAATGCAATGAAAGAACCACCGGCTTATGAAGCAGGCGGTGCGGGACTTGTATCAACGATAGATGACTACGGGAAGTTTGCGCAGATGCTTTTAAATGGGGGAATCCTTGACGGAAAACGTATTCTGTCGGAAGAGACAGTGAAGTATATGACCACAGGCAGGCTGACAGCGGATCAGCAGAAGGCACTTCGTGACTGGAGCAGTCTGGAAGGCTTTACGTATTCCCATCTCCTTCGGATCATGAACCATCCGGAACAGGCTGCAGGCCTGGCCCGGATGGGAGAGTACGGCTGGGATGGCTGGCTGGGCTGTTACTTTGCCAATTTCCCGCAGGAACAGATGAGTATTCTGCTGATGCAGCAGAAAAAAGATGCAGGAACCATCTCCATGACAAGAAAAATCAGAAACGTAATCTTAAGTTCCGGCGAGGTATAAAACGTAAAACAAGATCATCTGCGGACGTCGCCGCGGTCTGTCACCAGTTCATAGCCCACAGACTGCATGCGGCGGCTCAGACACTGTCTGCACTCGGCAGCTTCATCGCCGGTGCAGATTTTGTTGTCATAGAGCTCATATTTTTTCCGCACGGAAACGGGAGAGAGGTTGGGCATCACCACATTGGCACCGGCCAGAATACCCAGCTCCCGTCCTCTCGGATGTATGGTGCCCAGGGCAGTAGTGGCAGGCAGAAGTACATGGGGCAGCATCAGCCGCAGAAGCGACAGCAGCCACAGCGTCTCCTCCAGCGTACCTGCACTGTGATCGCCCAAGGGTGTATCCTTATGCGGAATGAACGGCCCGATGCCGCACATATCGGGAGAAAACTCTTCAATAAATTTCAGGTCACATGCCAGAGTTTCCGGTGTCTGCCACGGGGATCCCACCATAAAGCCGCAGCCCACCTGATAACCGATCTCTTTCAGATTCTGCAGACATTTCATGCGGTTCTGAAATGACATCTCTGACGGGTGAAGTTTTTCGTAATGGGACCGGTCTGCTGTCTCGTGGCGAAGAAGATAGCGGTCTGCTCCGGCATGGAACAGCCTCTGATAGCTCTCCCGGGAGCGTTCGCCGACAGATAGTGTCAGCGCACAGTCAGGATATTTTTCTTTAATGCTTCGGATCAGGCTGCACAGAATATCGTCATTCCAGTAAGCATCCTCACCGCCCTGCAGCACAAACGTACGGAAGCCCAGATTGTAGCCTGTTGCGCAGCATTCCAGAATCTCATCCTCCGTAAGCCGGTACCGGTCACACTTTCCGTTGGAGCGGCGGATTCCACAGTAGAAACAGTTATTTTTACAGAGATTTGTAAATTCAATAAGCCCTCTTGTGTAAACAGAAGTACCGTAAACTTCTTTTCGGATGCGTTGGGCTTTCGGACGGATGTATTCCATTGCTTCCGGAGACCGGTTTTTCACCAGAAACGCATACTCATCCAAAGAAAGTGTATGCTGTGTCTCCAGCCGGTCGATCAGATCTTTCATTTCTGTTATCAGATTCATGATTATTCCTTTTATTCCAATAAGTATAGTATCTGTTTTTGATTTTATATCGCTGTGGTGTAATGTGTCAAGACGGAGCGTTTTATAAGCGGCAAAACAGAAAAACGAGATGAGAATAAATAAAAAATATGGAATTTTATAGTTGACAAATTACATTATCAGTGATATAGTCCCATATAACAAATAAAACCTATCAAAAAAGTATGAAAAGTAGGAAAAGAGGAGAAGACAATGAGCAAGCGGGATTTTATATTTTCCGTACTGGACAATAAGCCCACAGACCGCGTTCCGGTTGGATTCTGGTTCCATTTTGTTCCGGATGGTCTGAAAGAGTATACTCCGGAGAATATCAGAAAGAATCTGGAGGGTCACAAAAAGTTTTATGAAGCGTTTCAGCCTGATCTTCTGAAGATCATGAGCGATGGTTTCTTCGTTTATCCCAATGATACGATTTCCGGTATAAAAACACCGGAAGATCTGAACAGCGTAAAAGCTTCCCATCCGGAAAAATGGATTCAGGATCAGATAGATCTTGTGAAGGAGCTGGTTGGTCTGTATGGAAACGAAGTGGTTACACTTTACAATATTTTCGCACCTGCCACCTACCTCTGGTGGGGCCTGGAAGCCGGCAACAGTCCGGTAACCGTTGAACAGGCCGCCAGGGAGAATCCGGAAGGCCTGAAACATGCACTGGAAGAAATCGCATCTGATATCAGGGATCTTGCAGTCAGAGCAATAACAGAGGGAGGAGCAGATGGAATTTACTTAAGTGTCAGAAATATTCAGGGTACAGAAAAAGAGAAGTATCTGAAGTACGTAGCCCCCGGTGAACTGGAAATCCTGAATGCAGCCAATGGGCACAGTGAATATAATGTACTTCATATTTGTGGATATGCGGGATATAAAAATGATCTGACCGTATACACAGACTATCCTGCAAAAGCCTTTAACTGGGCAGTGACGACGGAAAACGTCAGTCTTGCTGAAGGCAAGAAGCTGTTTGGTGGACGTGCGGTAATCGGTGGATTCGATCACACGACAAATGGTGTTCTGTATAAAGGTACCCGGGAGGAGATTGAAAAAGAAACCGGAGAAATCCTGAAGAATGCCGGAAATACGGGAGTGATGATTGGGGCGGACTGCACAGTACCGGCTGATATCGACATTTCCCATCTGCAGTGGGTACGCGAAAAGGCGGGTGCGTAGCATTCAACTGAGGTTCGATCACAAAATGAAAAGCAGAAAGGAATCCGGAATATGCTTACAATAAATCATCTGCATAAATCCTTCGGAAAAAAAGAAATTCTAAAAGATATCAGTCTGGAGGTCTCAGACGGTGAGATTGTTACAATCATCGGCCCCAGCGGTACCGGAAAGACCACATTGCTGCGCTGCGTGAATTTTCTGGAACGGGCAGAGCAGGGTAAGATTTCCATAGACGATATTTCTGTCGATGCAGCCCATGCAACGAAACAGGAAATTCTTCAGATTTGCCGGCACAGCGGAATGGTGTTTCAGACGTATAATTTATTTCGCAATAAAACAGTTCTGGAGAACGTTATGGAGGGTCTGCTTGTAGTAAAGAAGCTGCCCCGCAAAGAAGCCCGGGAAATTGCAAGAGTAGAGTTGGCCAAAGTCGGTATGACAGAATTTGAGAGTCAATATCCAAGCCAGATTTCCGGCGGACAGCAGCAG
>JAXEBU010000096.1:0-25091 GCA_034093895.1 Candidatus Choladocola sp.
GACATTATATCAAAAAAGGAGGTCAATGCTCTTTTTATTTTCAAAAAGCTCAGACTTTCTATAAATACAAGGTTTTTAGAAGATTTTGAAACAAAAAAACAGGTAGTTTTTGACACTACCTAAAAAAGTAAAGGAGGACAAAAGATGAAAAAAATCAAGGTAAGAATCAATCAGTTTGAAGAAGTAGGACGTTTTGTAAATATCATTGACCGTATGATTGGTGATGTGGATCTGAAATGCGGATGCTATATTGTGGATGCAAGGTCTGTAGTAGGAGTAGCGACTCTTGCTGGAGGAAGAGTTTTGGAACTTTGTATACATCAGCAGCAGGATCTTGTGATTGAACAGCAGCTTTTGCCTTTCACCTGCAATGCAGCATAAAATGGACGGTGCAGGATTTACACTGCCGGGAGCATTTTGCTATTTATAAGAAAAAATTATGGAATGGTATGGGAGATAAAGAATACAGATATGAAAGAGATAAAAGCAGTAATATTTGATATGGACGGACTGCTGATTGACAGTGAATGGATCTGATATCAGCTGTATCGGGATATGCTTGCTGCATACGGGCATGAGTTATCGCTGGAAGATTATGCACAGAACTATAGCGGAAAGGTTCTGTTTGAAAATCTTGATTATTTAATCGCACAGTTCGATCTTCCATTCGTGCCGGCAGATGGAGCGAAAATGTTGTTTTCCATGGAAAAGGAATATATTAAAAAAGGTGTTGCTCTGAAACCGGGAGCCAGAGAACTTTTACAGTATCTTAAAGAAAGCCGATATAGAATTGTATTGGCAACTTCCAGTACAAGAGCGCGTGCAATGGAAATTCTGATGCAGAATCAAGTGGCAGATTTTTTTGAGGAGATGGTATTTGGGACGGAAGTAGAACGTGGGAAGCCATATCCGGATATATTTCTGAAAGCCTGCGAAAAAACAGGTGAAAAACCGCAGGACTGCCTGATTCTGGAAGACAGTGAAGCTGGAATCAGAGCTGCATATGCTGCGGGAATTCCTGTGATATGTATTCCGGATATGAAAAAACCGGGGGAGAAGTTTGAAGATATACCGGAGCGCATTCTGGTAACCTTACATGAAGTAATAGGTTATCTGAAACAGAATTGTTGTAGGACAGAAGAATTTAGTAAAAGTGGAGAATGAAACAAATACCGGATATCTGAATAAAAGCAGAAATTTACAAATTGTGCAATAGCTTTATAAATATTTTTTTGGAGGGACAAATGGAGAAGAAAAATAATTTTTATTTCCCCATGATAAGTGTTTTGTTCTTTTCTTATGCAGTAGGCACATCTGTTCTTGGTACATTTATGATAGATTTACTAAATGATTTTGGGCTGGGTGTTTCCGATGGTGGAATATTTTCGGTCTTGTATTATACAGGTTGTCTTTTAGGCGTTGTGATATCTTCTTTTCTGCTAAAATATCTGAAAAACAGTACCTGGATTGTAATTACATATGGGATATATGTGTTTGGTATGATTGCAGTGGGGAATACGGATACACTTACAGCATATCTCATATTGCTGCTGATAATAGGAAGCGCAACAAAATTTCTGGATTTGGCGATAAATACAGAAATTTCTGTGTGTTACGAAAAGAATAAAGGATTCTACATCAATATCCTCCATGGCTGTTTTGGAGCCGGTTCTTTTATTGGCCCTCTGTTTGCTGCCAGGTTTCTTGGATTTCTGCCGAAATGGCAATGGATTTATGGATTTATTGGCTGTATTTGTGGAATGCTGCTGATAGTCTTTATGATAACAGGAAAAAAAGTTGAGGTGGAAAAATCAGGTACAAGACAGAATGGTATGAACTTTGCGATTTTAAAAAAATCTGAGATTTTATGCCTGATTCTGGCATTGTTTTTTTATTGTGGACACCAAAGCGGAATCAGTACATGGGTACCCTTATTTCTGCGATATCAGTATGACGCGGGATCTTTCCTGGCGAGTTGTGGGGTCTCTGTATTCTGGATATGTCTGGTAATAAGCAGGATTTCCTGTGCAAAACTGTCGGTTTGGTTTGGAGAAGAAACGATTCTGACGGTTGGGATGGTTTTGGCAATTATCTTTCATCTGTCCGGAGTTTTGGTCCCCAACATACTTTTTGCTATACTGGGATATGGCGGAGCCGGACTTTTCGCCGGTGCAGCTATTCCGCTGATTCTTACAATTGGGTACAGAGAATGCCCTGAAAATCAGGGGACGGTTTCTGTTATTCTTTTCCTGAGTATCAGCGCAGGACAGATAGTTTTTCCATGGATTATGGGAATAATCTGTGGGAATCTGGGACTGACTTTCGGAATGCTGTCTAATGTATTTTGCCTTGTTGGGACAAGCGTATTTGTTATGGCTTTCCGGGCAATCAAAAAACAGAGACGTTTTGCCGGCTGATTATGCAGATTATTTCACCGCCAAGAATATAAAGGACCTTTATTTTCGGTGAAAGGGAAAGGTACGCTCTTGATCGTTTTTTATGGCAACGTATTAATAAAACTGGTTGGATTCGCGTAAAGGTCACGGGTTACAAGCATACCTGCCCCGATTAAAGACGCAGAATCCCCAAGGCTGGATAATTGGATGTTCACATGTCCTGCTAAAACAGGATTCACGTATTTTTTTGCTGATTCGTTGACTGCTTCTAAAAAGCCCGGAATATTAAATATGTGTCCGTTGACAACAATTATATTAGGACAGAGGGTATTTGTAATATTTGCCAGCCCATACCAAGGTATTCTGCTACGGTCCAAACATACTCGGGCAGTTTAGATGGAGCTGTTTGTGCCAAAATGTCAATAATATGGCTGATTGTTGTGGCCGGAAGTATTTGCGTGTGTGCGTAGTCAAAATCTGGATTTTCAGATTTTAGATAGAGTTTACACAAAGCAATATCAGAAGCCATAGCAGTAAGGCATCCTTTTTTCCCGCAAAAGCATCTGGGTCCATTGGGGTTAATAAATTTTCTGTGAGAGCAGCGGCATCTGCATCATTTTCCAGGTAGACAGGATATCCAAATTCCTGACTGATAATATCATATAAATTTATGTTGGTAAGGCTTTTCATAGAGGCGGTCGTCGACGGATGGATAAGCTGTTTATTATACAATGTGCCAAGAATAGAGATCCCAATACCTGCGACCATACCTGAAACCCGATTAATAGATATGCTATTGTGCGGAGCTGTGGCGCGTTACATGATTAAGGATAAAATTGCAGGTAATATTATTTTTATTACATCTTCCAGAGGTGAGCGTTCTTATGCGGACGATTTTATTTATGGTTTGACAAAAGCTGCAATAAGACGTGCGTGTGAATCTATAGCAATTGATCTGTCTCCGCACAAAATCCGAGTGAATTGTGTTGCACCGGGTGCCACATGGACAAATGAAGGTGCAGCGTATGAAACGTTGAAAAATGGTGGAATTCCGATGGGACGACTTGGGACACCGGAAGATACTGCAAATGTTGTTTCTTTCCTGATATTGGATCAGGCATACATGATCACGGGATTCCAGCTCAGAACAGATGGTGGCTTGATTCTTTCTGGGCTTCCGGAAGGATGCGCAGATGCTAAGTTTATTAATCCGACCTGGGTACAGGAGAATTATGATAAAGTCATGCATGAGTATTTTGCAGAATAGAAAATATAATGCTAAAACTGATAATGAATCAGTGTCTATATAACCTGCAGTTGATGGAAGAAAAACTGTAGGTTATTTTTTGGCAATACGAGAAGTCGGCTTTGAAGACAGAATGAGTAATATTTCGTTTTGAATATGTGGAAAATAGAGTGTGTCTGTTCGCGGGGAGGTAGATGAATACATAATAAATTACTTTTTAATAATAAATATATTAAGATTTTTCAGAAAACTGAGAAATAGTATTGTGAGAATCTTATTACAATTCATCGCAATATTGTTATAAAGCAAAGTGATATTCTGATTGAGAAAACAGAATATATAAAATAAAATATAGATAAGGATAACTGGAGGTGTGGCATGAAGGAAACGATGAAAGCTGTGGTAGCTAATGGACAGTGGCAGCCACGTATGGGATATGTACCGACAGAACGTGAAATAAAAGACAGGCGTGCGGTTCTTGGATCTCAGATTTTTTATAATCCGAGTCTGAAATTGATGGATGTTCAGGTTCCTGTTCCGGAGGAAGATGAGGTTTTGCTGAAGGTAGGAGGCTGTGCGGTTTGCGGTTCTGACACTGCTTTTCTTGGGGCGGATCCTCAGGGGTATAGTCGTTATGCCGGACACTGTAAGTTGCCTTGTACAATTGGACATGAGTTTTCAGGCGAAGTGGCGGCTGTTGGCGAAAAAGTTAAACTTTTGAAAAAGGGAGATCTGGTTGTTGCAGAGACGATGAACTGGTGTGGTGAATGCCGGGCATGCAGGAGAGGGCTGTTTAATCAGTGCGAAAATCTGGAAGAAATTGGCTTCACGAAAAATGGTGCTTATGCGGAGTATCTTGTAGTCAAAGAAAAGTACTGTTTTAAAGTAAATAATCTTGTGGATGTCTATGGAGACAAAAATAAAGCACTTGAAGTTGCAGCGATGGTGGAACCTCTTGCGGTGGTTTATAACGGAATGTTTGTTCGGGGAGGCGGATTTGCACCTGGCGGTCATGTTGTGATATTTGGAGGCGGGCCGATTGGCCTGTCTGCGGTGACACTTGCGAAAGCAACGGGAGCGGCAGAAATAATTGTGTTTGAGCCAAAGTTGCAGCGACAGAAAATAGCAAAAAAACTCGGGGCAACCTGGGTTTTAGACCCGATAAGGCTTCTGAAAACGGGGATTCATCCTGCACAGAAAGTACTGGAAATTACAAAGAATGTCGGAGCTGCCATGGTAATAGAATCTACGAACCGGCAGCAGGATAATATTCCGGAAGCAGTGAGGATGCTGATGGCAGGAGGAAAAATTGTGCAGATCGGAATCACATCGGATGATGTCGCTTTTTTGCCGGTGTATCTGCAGAAAACGGGTGTTGATTTCAGATTTTCAATGGGGAGCTCGGGACATGGAATCTGGCAGAATGTAATAAGGCTTATTGAAAGCCGACGGATTGATCCACTGCAGTATCTGAGCGGTACATATGGAATGGAACGTGCAATTAATGCAATAAAGAGTACGGCTAGAGGAAATGATGGCAAATATGTAGTTACTCCGAACTGGTAAAGTGAATTAATAAAAAACTGAATTTTGATATTTCAGAAAAGAGACGATGGAGTCTCTTTTTTGATTATTCGAAAGCAATATTGTGATAGAAGTACATAATATTTTTATTGTTGGAGTAAGATAATTCGGTTAAAGTATATATAACAAAAGTGCTTGATAAATAAAAATGTCAGAATATTTAAGAACGAGGAACGAGGAGGAAGAAATATGGCAAAAATGATGAAAGCCTTGATGGCAGGCGGAGAATGGAAACCACGTAAAGGATACACACCGACAGAGAGAGAAGTGAAAGACCAAAGGGCGCTTCTGGGATCTAATATTTATTATAATCCGACTCTGGAGCTTGTGGAGATTCCTGTTCCGGAACCGGGAGATGATGAAATTCTTCTGAAGGTTGGAGGCGCAGCAGTCTGCGGATCGGATACAAGCTTCCTTGGAGCAGATGAAGAGAATTACAGTCGTTATGCGGGACACTGCAAGCTTCCGTGTGTAATCGGACATGAGTTTTCGGGAGAAGTTGCAGCAGTGGGAAAAAATGTAAAAGAACTGAAAGTTGGCGATCTTGTAGTAGCTGAAACAATGGCGTGGTGCGGCGAATGCATGTCCTGTAGAAGAGGGCTTGTGAACCAGTGTGAAAATCTTGAGGAGATCGGATTCTCTCTGAATGGTGCCTATGCAGAATATCTGGTTGCGAAAGAAAAACTCTGTTTCAAAGTAGATGGATTGGTAGATGTATACGGCAGCAAAGAAAGAGCCCTTGAGGTCGCAGCTATGGTTGAACCGATGGCAGTTGCTTATAACGGCGTATTTACAAGAGGAGGGGGTATTCAGCCGGGCGGACATGTGGTAGTATTTGGTTGTGGACCAATCGGGTTGTCTGCTATTTCTCTTCTGAAAGCGGCAGGGGCAGCGAAGATTATTGCTTTTGAACCGAATAAAAACAGACAGAATCTGGCAAAAAAAGTGGGAGCAACTCATACTCTGAATCCGTTTGAAATCTGGAATAACGGCGGAAAACTGTCAGATACTGTAATGGAGATAACAGATGGTATTGGCGTAGCGATGGCAGTGGAAGCCACACATAAGCCATATGAAAATATTCCGGAAGCAGTTGATATGTTGATGGCAGGCGGTACAATTGCACAGATTGGTATCACTGCAAAAACGGTTGATCTGCATCCGGTGTATATGCAGAAGAAAGGTGCGAACTATCATTTCTCAATTGGAAGTTCAGGGCATGGCATATGGGCAAATGTAATTCGCCTTATTGAATCAGGAAGGGTGGATCCGAGTAAGTACCTGGAAGGAACTTATCATCTGGATGATGCCATTGAAGCGATTAAAGCATCTGCAAAAGCAGAGGGCGGAAAATATGTGGTAACACCAAACTGGTAATTGTAACATAGAAAGAGGAGGCGGAGCGAGTTGAAGGAATATGCTAATGGAGCGGCAATAAGCGAAGAAAAAGAACTGCTTTGCAGTATGCAGAATATTACAAAATCATTCGGTCCGGTTACAGTTCTCAAGGATGTACATCTGGATATTTACGCAGGTGAAGTACATGCATTAATGGGAGAAAATGGCGCAGGTAAAAGTACACTGATGAAAATTCTGTGCGGTTTATATCCAAAGACATCTGGTGTAGTAGAGTTATTCGGGAAAGAAGTGGTATTTCATTCTACGAAAGAATCTGAGGAGGCAGGAATTGGGATGGTTCCTCAGGAGATAGATCTTTTTCCGGAATTATCCGTTACTGAAAATTTGTTCGTAGGCAGAAAAAAACCAAGAACAAGATTGGGGACATTTGACTGGAAGAAAATGCATGCAGATGCAGAAGCAGTTTTTCAAAGGCTGGGGGTTCATATTGATGTTAAAAAACTTGTTAAGGTAATGTCTACTGCGAACTGTCAGTTGATCGAAATTGCGCGTGCCCTGATACGTGATGCCAGGGTTTTGATTCTCGATGAATCAACGGCATCTCTGACTGATCCGGAAATAGAGAGGCTTTTCAGGGTAATCAAAGAGCTGAAAAAACAAGGAGTAGGAATAATTTATATCTCACACCGTATGGATGAAATTTTTCAGATTTGCGATCGTATTACTGTTTTACGTGATGGGCAGTGGGTTGCCTGTGAAAAAGCATCGGATCTGACTTATGATCAGCTGGTACAGCTGATGATCGGGCGGGAAACGAATCAGTTGTTTGTACGAAGAGAAAGCCATCCGGGTGAAGTTCTGCTGGAAGTGAATCACTTGTCCAGTGATAAGAAGTTTCAGGATGTCAGCTTTAAGTTGCGGGCAGGAGAAGTGGTTGGGCTTTCGGGACTTGTCGGAGCCGGAAGAAGTGAGATTGCACAGACGATTTTTGGAGTACTGAAGAAGACCGGAGGCACCATTAAAGTAAAAGGCCAGGAGGTAGAAATTGACGGTCCGGGAAAGGCAATGGATTTGGGAATTGCGTATCTTCCGGAAGAACGAAGGGCTCAGGGGTTAATTCTGCAGCACAGTATTCGGCAAAATATGAGCTTTGCATCACTGGATAAGCTTTGCAAGTATGGAATGATTGATCGTAAAAAAGAAAAAAAGCTGGCGGAGGATTATATTTCTACTTTGACTATTCGTGGTGCGACGCTTGAAAAACCGGTTATTGAGCTTTCTGGCGGTAATCAGCAAAAAGTGGTTATCTCGAAAATCCTCGCCAGAGAACCGGAAATTCTGTTGATTGACGAGCCGACCAGAGGTATTGATGTAGGTGCAAAGTCTGAGATTTATAAGATGATTGATGATCTTGCAGCACAGGGGAAGGCAATTCTGATGATTTCTTCGGAACTTGCGGAAATTATTGCCATGTCGGATCGGGTATTAATTATGTATGAAGGACGACTGACGGGTGAACTTTCAAGAGAAGAAGTGACACAGGAAAAAATCGGTGCAGCTGCGTCGGGACTAACATCCTTGGATAATAGTGCAGATGCATAAGGAAGGAGGAAGGTATGGAAAAATCAAAAACTAAGATAAAAATGTCGGATTTATTACTTTATCCGCCAATGGCATGCATTATGCTGATTGTGGTTCTTACAGTGCTTTTCTCCATTTTTGTGAAAGGATTTGCAACACCTTTTAATTTTTCAGCAATCATGACGCAGATTACATATATTGGTATTGTGGCTCTGGGATTAAATTTTGTCATACTGCTGGGAGAAATTGATGTTACAGTCGCCATTGATATGGTGCTGTGTGCATATATGTTCACATTTATTGTAATGCTTACGGACAGTGTTTTGATTGGTGTTTTAGGATCTGTATTAGTGGGAGCTTTTTTCGGCTTTCTGAATGGTCTTCTGGTAGGAAAACTGCATTTGTCTTCGTTTATTGCAACCACTGCAATGAAATTTTCGGTTCGAGCATTAATGCTGTTTTTCCTGGGAGGAAATGCTTATCCTAATATCAGCAAGGAAAAACTTCCGGAAAGAGTTTACAACATTGCAAAAATGATTAACAGCGGTACAGTAAAACTTTCTTCGGAACAGCGTTTTCTTGGACTTGGTACAATATTTGGAATTCGTACATCGGTATATATTCTTGTGGCGTTATTCCTGGTTATTCTGATGGTTGTGAAACATACTAACTGGGGAAGGAATGTATTTGCTCTTGGCGGGAACAGAAGAGCGGCAGTGGTAGCTGGAGTTCCCGTTGATAAGACCATTATTCTGGCTTATGTAGTATGCGGAATGTGCTGCGGATTGAGCGGTGTTGTTTATATGTGCCAGACTGGCACTATGCAGGCTGGTGCTGCACAGGGCGGTGAAATGTTGATGATCGCTTCTTGTGCGATAGGTGGGACAGCCATGGCAGGCGGACGTGGTTCGGGAGTATCTCCGTTTGTGGGAGCAATTCTGATCGGGGTGATCATGAATGTCATTTCTGTTCTCGCGATTCCGGGTGTATGGCAGGATTTCTTTATTGGTGCCATTGTCCTTATATCTGCAGGATTTGATATTGTGAGAAGAAGGGTGGTGGATAAGGCTTATGAGTAATAAATCAAAAGATACGAAGAAGAATCTGATGGAATTTATAGCAACAGATAAAGCAAGAATTCTCCTTCTCTTTGTGATTATCGGAATTGAGGTCATTATTTTTTCAAAAGACGGATATTTTCTGACATTTAGTAATATAATGACTGCTATTAAAGCATATATCGAAATCGGAATTATAGCATTAGGAATGACCTTCGTACTCATGACAGGAGGTATTGATCTTTCGGTAGGTTCGCTTCTGGCGCTGGTTTCTATCACAATAGGATTTACGTATAAAGCCGGTTGTCCATTTATTCTGTCTCTTTTATTGGGCATCTTGGTGGGCCTTTTGGGCGGGGCTTTTAATGGTTTGCTGATTGTGTATGGACAACTGCATCCGTACATTGTAACTCTTGGTACTTATTCCCTTTACAGAAGGCTTGCATATGGAATTACAAATGCAGAAGGATTTGCAGAATTTCCGGAATGGTTCGGTTTTTTCGGTAACACTAATATAGGCGGCACTGTGCCGGTTCAATTTGTTACATATGCGCTGCTTGCTTTTCTGATGTGGGTATTATTCCGCAGGATGCCTTTTGGAACAAAAGTATCCGGCATCGGTTATAACAGTACTGCTTCCAAATTTTCCGGTGTTCTGATTAATCGGGAAAAATTGAAAGTATATATTCTCAATGGATTTTTAGTGGCAATTGCGGCAATCATTTATACATCAAGGACGAATACTTCCAGAGGAAATGCCGGTGAGAATATGGAAATGTATGCGATTACTGCCGTAGTATTGGGCGGAACTTATATTACCGGCGGACACGGAACCATGTTTGGTACTATACTGGGAACGATCATCCTGGCATTTTTGAAAAACGGTTTTTCAATGATTGGAATCAAAAATGACCTTGCATTATTTGCAACAGGAGTGATCATCCTGGCAAGTATGATCCTGAACCGTTTTCTTGGAAAGGATAAGAGATAAAAGAACGAGTATGTTGATCTCAATATCTTCGGATATTCAGATAAAGCGCGTTAACATTTTTACAAAAAAGGAGGAAAAGAAATGAAAAAAAGAATGTATTTGAGCGCAGCAGTAACTATGGCGGCAGTAATGGTAGCAAGCAGTCTGACAGCATTTGCGGCTGACGGAGAAATCACAGTTGGTATGTGTCCAAAACTTCTGAATGATGGACATCTGCAGGCAATGGGTAAAGGTGCTCAGGAAGCAGCAGAAGAACTTGGTTACAATTTTGATTTTAACGGTCCGGCTAACATTGATATCACAGAGCAGATTGATATTGTAAACCAGATGACTCAGAAAGGATATACGGCAATCCTGCTTTCGGCGAATGATGCAGATGCACTTTCACCGGCTATGGAAGCCGCTCAGGAAGCCGGTGTTCTTACAAGCACATGGGATGCGGACGTTAATGTGGATGCAAGAGACTGTCATATGACACAGGCAACAGCAGAAGATATCGGAAATTGTCTTGGCTCTGAGCTGATTCGTGCAGGTATTACTTCTGGTGAAGTACTTCTTCTGAATGCGACTTTGACAGCTCCGAATCAGAATGCATGGCTGGCAGCATGCGAAGCTTATCTGGCAGAAAATGCTCCGGACGTTCAGCTTCTTGGAAATCTTCCGACAGATGAAGATCCGGCAAAGGCAAGAGAACTTACTTATAACTACCTTATGAGCCATCCGGATACGGTTCATGTACTCAGCCTGTCAGCAGGTGCTCTTGCAGGTGCATGTGAAGCGATTGAACAGCTTGGTCTTGATATTAAGGCAAGTGGTATCTTCGTACCGAGTCTGAATGCGGATTATCTGAAGAGCGGCACATGTTTCTCCGGTACTCTCTGGGATCCGATCGAGCTTGGATACTGTGCAATGTACATGGTAAAAGCTCAGATTGAAGGAACTCTGGATGAAGCAATTGAGAACGGTGTTCTGGACTGTGGAAAATATGGAGAGAAACAGCTTGTTGATGATGAAGCTATTATTTTCTCTGTTGGAAACCCGATGGTATTCACTGTTGATAATGTAGATGAATTTGATTTCTAATGATTGAGTATCGATTAAAAATGAACGGTTGTGAGAGTTAATCTTATAACAATATGTCAATGGTTCGGCAGCAGGGAGAAATTTTACGTTTATGAAAAATGCTAAAATGTTTCTCTGCTGCCGTGCCGATGGCAATATGACACGAATTAAAAGAGCGTGATTGATTTTAAATTTGAAAAGAATGGTTTTAACCTGAAGATAAATATACGGAGGAGTAGAAAAGGATGGCTAAGAAAAGACTTGTATTTGGTATGGTTGGTGCTGGCATGATGGGCCGCGCACATAGTATGGCACTGGCAAACATGAATAAATTTTTCCCGGAAATAGAATACACTCCGGTTTTGAAAACAGTTTGTCAGAGAAGTAATCTGGACGCTTTTGTGGAACAGTTCGGATGGCAGAAGCAGACCCACGACTGGCATGATGTGGTAAATGATCCGGAAATTGATGTGGTGATCAATTGTGTTCCTGGTACGCTTCATTCTGCAATCTGTATTGAAGCTGCAAAAAATGGAAAGCATGTGTTCTGTGAAAAACCGCTTGCCCGCAACTATGCAGAGTGTGTGGGGATGGTTAATGCGGTAAAACAGAACAATGTTATGTCCATGGTAAATTTTAATTACAGATGAATTCAAGGAATTCTTTCCACACAATGCGGTAGAGTATTTTGTGTCCTAATAACGATGAGTAGTTTCAGACCTGTTATTTGGTGCTATTTATACCAGATATTGTGGACTATATGGACTGTGTGGACAGGATAAAACTACATGGCACGGGTGAGTTCAGTGACCTTTATTCGTAAAGAGGGCTCCGGGACAGAAAATAGAAGCAAAAAATTGAGCGGTACCGCTCAAAAATGGAGAGCGTGCAAGGTTGATAAAAATTAAAAAGTGTAGTGTAAGATTTATGAATTTTTGCTATAATCAAAGTAGATCTAGATACAGGAAAGGAGAGGGTGATATGACGAAAGCAGATAGAAACCTAATAGATTACATTGTTGTTTGTATCAGTGAATTTGCAAACCGGTATGGGATGCATATGAGAGATGCTTATATTTATTTGAACCGTTATAAAGGAATTGAATTTCTAAAAGAATTCTATGATGTGGAGCATACACTCTCATTTGATGATGCTTTGGATGATCTGGCTGCAATATGCAGGAAAAATGGAGGTGCAGCTTAGTGAGACTTTTTCATGGATCTAATATGGAAATCGATAAAGTGGATTTGTCAAAATGCATGCCAAATAAAGATTTTGGATGTGGATTCTATAGTACGTTGCTGGAAGAACAGGCATGGAGAATGGCACAGCGTAGAGCAAGAATTGATGGTGGTATACCAATGGTAACTGTGTATGAAGTACCGGATGATCTGGCAGAAAGGCCGGATTTGAACTGTCGTATATTTGATGACAAACCTACAATTGAATGGGCGATATTCATAAAAAATAATCGAGATAGAAAATTTACGGATATTAGCAGCAGGGAATGCAATCTTGACTGTAAATATGATGTGGTTATCGGACCTGTGGCAAATGATACGGTAGGTCTTTTAATCCGGCAGTTTAGCCGGGGAACGATAGATGCAGAATACCTTAAGAAAGAGTTTGATTTTGGAAGGCTTACAAATCAATATACGTTTCATACGGAAAAGGCTCTGCAGTATTTGAAGAAAGTAGGTGTGATGTATGACAAATCAGCAACAGGAAATGATTGAGTACACCACACAGGAAGTGGTTGGTTATCTTATAGAGGATAATGCAATTACCATAGAACAGGCTATGGAGCAGTTCTATTTGTCAGATACATTTGAAAAGTTAAGTGATGTAGAGACTGGTCTTTATTTGGAAGGATCTACTTATGTGTATGAGTTGTTAAAAAGGGAGATTCAAAAAATATAAAGTATAAAGTAATTTCATCATTTTGAAATTTTATCAAAGTGATGAAATTTTTTATAAATCAAGAAATGCGAAAGGCTGCTTTATTAGTGGAAAGACAGGGGAATGCATGTGTATTATTAGATATGAGTATATCTTAGGCTCATATCTGGTAAAGTATTATATGTTGTTTTAGATTTAAATATTAAAGTAGAAGTATAATTTGGAGGAGAATTGAATGAAAGCAATCGCTATGTTTAATAATAAAGGTGGGGTGGGAAAAACCACATTAACCTGTAATTTGGCTTCTTATTTTGCACGACAGGGGAAAAAGGTTGTATTGGTTGATGCTGATCCACAATGCAATTCAACCGTATATTGTTTTAATGATGAACTATTTAATACTGTATATTATGAAAAGAAAGGTTTTACAATATATAATGTGATAAAACCGGTAAATCAGGGGATGGGATATGTAAGAGATGTAAATACATATTTTTTAGATAGTTTTGGATTTGAGTTTATAGCGGGAGATCCTCAATTAGCACTTTTTGAGGATACGTTGGCTTCTGATTGGAGTTCAACATTATCTGGTGGAGAAAGAGGTATAAGAACTACATTAACTTTTAGTGATTTGACAAGACGTTTTAATCAATATGATTTTGTTATTTTTGATATGGGACCTTCTTTAGGGGCCATCAATAGAGCCATTTTACTAGGATGTAATTATTTTGTAACTCCAATGTCGTCGGATATATTTAGTATTTTAGCAATAGAGAATATAGGAAAGACTATAAAGGGATGGAGAGATTCTTTTAGAGAAGGGTTTAATAGATGTGGAGATGAGGAATTGAAACAGTATTTTGCGCCTATTCCAGCAATACAGTTTTTGGGATATGTGACACAGCAATATACCAGTAAAACTGTAGAAGGGGTTAGACGGCCAGTACAAGCATATGAAAGAATTCTTTCTAATGTACCAGAAGTAATCCAAAAGGAATTGATAAATATTTTAAATGTTCAAAGAAATAATATTAATTATGAATTAGGAACAATACCCAATTTTAATAGTATTATACCATTATCTCAATCAGCACATAAACCTGTCTTCGAGTTGAATAGTACGGATGGCATAGTAGGGGCACATTTTGCAAAGGTTAAAGACTATAGAGGTGTCATGGAAAGTATTGCTACTCGCTTTATAAATAATATGGAGAAAATGCAATGAATTGGCCTATAGATATTGTAGAAAAAATTGCGAAAAGAAAAGCAATACTTTTTTTAGGAGCCGGAATTTCAGCTAATGCGGTTAGTTTAGATGGATCAAAGCATCCTCCCACTTGGGAGCAATTCATACGAATAATTCTTAATGAAATTGATAATACAGCTATAAAAAAATATGTAAACTCACTCTTAAAAGAAAAAGATTATTTAACAGCATGTGAAGTTCTTGTGAATCAAATCGGAAATATAAGATTCGAAAAAATAGCACGAGATCAGTTTCTGGCACCTAAATATAAAAGCCATAAAATACATGAGAATATACTAAAGTTAGATGCGAGAATAGTAATAACACCAAATGTTGACAAAATATATGAAGTATATGCACAGTCAGAAACTGCAGGAACTATTTTGGTTAAAAAATATTATGACTCAGATCTGGTTAGTAAAATTAAAGCAGACGAACGAATTATTTTAAAAATTCATGGTACACTTGATGAAAGCTCAAAAATGATTTTTACAAGAAGTCAGTATACAAATGCTCGATATGAAAATGCCGCATTTTATAGGTTGTTAGAAGCTCTTTCTTTAAATTATACTTTTGTGTTTTTGGGATGTGGTTTTTCTGATCCGGACATACAATTAGTTTTAGAGAATTACTCATTTGTTTTTCCAGGAAGTCCAAGTCATTATTTTGTAACACCAAAGAATGGAATAAATGATGAATTTAAACAAATCATCAAGGAAAATAGAAATTTGGAAATAATAACATATGACTCGAAGAATAGTCATCAGGAATTACATGATGCATTAGAAAATTTAGTTCCATTGGTTGAAGATGAGAGAACACGAATTGCGAACGAAATGGATTGGTGATAGTGTCAGTGCAAATATTGTTAAAAATGTATACATAAAGAAAGGAACCTTTCATGGATCATTTTGAATTGGTATCAGAATACGCCCCCACCGGCGACCAGCCCCAGGCGATCGCTAAACTGGTGGAGGGATTTAAAGAAGGAAACCAGTGTGAAACACTGCTTGGTGTCACCGGTTCCGGTAAGACATTCACCATGGCGAATGTCATCCAGGCTTTGAACAAGCCTACCTTAATATTGGCACATAATAAAACGCTGGCTGCGCAGTTATACGGTGAATTCAAGGAATTCTTTCCACACAATGCCGTTGAATACTTTGTGTCCTACTACGACTACTATCAGCCCGAAGCATACGTTCCGTCTTCTGATACGTATATTGCCAAGGATTCAGCGATTAATGATGAGATTGATAAGCTTAGACTTTCGGCAACGGCCTCTCTGGTGGAGAGAAAAGATGTCATTATCGTATCCAGTGTTTCCTGCATTTACGGTATCGGAAGCCCGGCGGATTATAAAGAACTGGTGCTTTATCTGAGGCAGGGACAGGAACGTGACCGGGATGAGGTGCTGCGCAAACTGATTGACATTCAGTATGAGCGGAATGAGATGGATTTCCACCGCGGCACGTTCCGGGTGCACGGAGACGTAGTCGAAATTTTTCCGGCCAACAGTGATGATTACGCATACCGTGTAGAATTTTTCGGGGATGAGATTGACAGGATAACGGAAATAGATGTTCTGACAGGAAGAATCCGGAGAGCACTTGATTTTATTGCTGTATTTCCGGCATCCCATTATGTGGTGCCGATGGACAAGATTCTGGCAGCAGCAGATGCGATTGAGAAAGAACTGGATGAAAGAGTTGCATTTTTCCGGAGTGAGGACAAACTGCTGGAGGCACAGCGGATTGCGGAGCGGACGAATTTTGATGTGGAGATGCTGCGGGAAACAGGGTTCTGCTCCGGAATCGAAAACTATTCCCGTCATCTGGTCGGACTGCCTGCAGGTGCGACACCACATACGCTGATGGATTATTTCGGAGATGATTATCTTCTGATCATTGATGAGTCCCATAAAACAATTCCGCAGGTACGGGGAATGTTTGCCGGGGATCAGTCCAGAAAAACGACGCTGGTGGATTATGGATTCCGTCTTCCATCTGCGAAAGACAATCGTCCGCTGAATTTCAGTGAATTTGAGAGCAAACTGGATCAGGTGCTGTTTGTTTCGGCAACTCCGGGAGAGTATGAGGCAGAGCATGAACTGCTCCGTGCGGAACAGATTATCCGTCCTACCGGTCTGCTGGATCCGCTGGTAGAGGTACGTCCGGTGGAAGGGCAGATCGATGATCTGGTTGGTGAAATCAATAAAGAGACAGCTTCCGGAAACAAGGTTCTGGTGACAACGCTGACGAAGCGGATGGCGGAGGATCTGACCGAATATATGAAAGAAGTAGGAATTCGTGTGCGGTATCTCCATTCTGATATTGATACACTGGAACGGACAGAGATTATCCGTGATATGCGTCTCGATGTGTTTGATGTTCTGGTGGGTATCAACCTTCTGAGAGAGGGTCTTGATATTCCGGAGATTTCACTGGTGGCCATACTGGATGCAGATAAGGAAGGATTCCTGCGTTCAGAGGTTTCTCTGATCCAGACAATCGGCCGCGCAGCCCGGAACGCCCAGGGCCATGTAATCATGTACGCAGATACCGTTACGGACTCCATGGGCGCTGCACTGGAAGAAACACAGCGGCGCCGCGAAATACAGGAGCAGTATAATCAGGAGCATGGAATTACGCCGCAGACGATTAAGAAAGCAGTCCGTGATCTGATCAGTATTTCAAAAGAGATTGCGAAAGAAGAAAAACAGATGGAGAAGGATCCGGAATCCATGAGCAGGGAAGAACTGGAAAAACTGATCGGAGAAGTACAGAAGCAGATGAAAAAAGCTGCGTCAGAACTTGATTTTGAGACGGCTGCCGAGCTGCGTGACCGTATGATCAGTCTGAAAAAGCATTTGCAGGAAACGGAAGTATGATGTATGCTGTAATGCGGTAAAACATTCTGGAGCTAAAACAACAGCGATTGAATATTCATGGACAGAAGCAACAGCAATAAAGTGCTCTCAAACAGAAGAATGCAGACAACAGGAGACAGAAATGATGGACATCGAAAAGGACAGAAAACAGTATATCAGGATCAGAGGTGCAAATGAACATAATCTGAAAAATATCAGCCTGGATATACCGAGAAATAAATTTGTGGTTCTGACGGGACTGTCAGGATCAGGAAAGTCATCACTTGCTTTTGACACGATTTATGCGGAAGGGCAGCGACGGTATATGGAATCACTCTCTTCCTACGCAAGGCAGTTTCTGGGACAGATGGAAAAACCGGATGTGGAGAGTATTGAAGGGCTTCCGCCGGCTATTTCCATAGACCAGAAATCCACGAACAGAAATCCGCGTTCCACAGTAGGTACAGTGACGGAAATCTATGATTATTTTCGTCTTCTTTATGCGAGAATCGGAATTCCCCACTGTCCGAAATGCGGGAAGGAGATTCGCAAGCAGAGTGTTGATCAGATGGTGGATCAGGTGATGGCGCTGCCGGAGCGGTCGAGAATACAGCTGCTTGCACCGGTGGTGCGCGGAAGAAAGGGAGAGCACGTAAAACTGCTGGAGCAGGCAAAGCGCGGCGGTTACGTGCGTGTCCGGATTGACGGCAACATGTACGAGCTGTCGGAAGAGATTCGTCTGGACAAGAATATAAAACACAATATAGAAATTGTGGTGGATCGTCTGATCGTAAAACCGGGAATTGAGAAGCGGCTGACAGATTCCATGGAAACAGTACTCCATCTTTCCAACGGACTGGCACTTGTGGAAGTACAGGATCAGGAGACGCTGCGCTTCAGCCAGAGCTTTTCCTGTCCTGACTGCGGAATCAGTATTGAGGAAATTGAACCGAGAAGTTTTTCTTTCAACAATCCTTTTGGTGCCTGTCCCGACTGTTTCGGTCTCGGCTACAAGATGGAGTTTGATATTGATCTGATGATACCGGACAAATCCATCAGTATTCTGGACGGTGCCATAGTGGCGACCGGCTGGCAGTCCTGTACGGATAAGGGAAGTTTTACACGGGCAATTCTTGATGCACTGGCGGAAGCGTATCATTTTGATCTGAGCACTCCCTACGAAAAACTGCCCCGTGATATTCAGGACATACTCGTTTACGGGACCAATGGCCGTGAAGTGAAAGTTCGTTATAAGGGTCAGCGCGGAGAAGGCATTTATGATGTCGCATTTGAGGGGCTGATCAAAAACATGGAGCGCAGATATCGTGAAACCGGTTCGGATACGATGAAACAGGAGTATGAAAGCTATATGCAGATTACTCCATGCAAAACCTGCGGCGGGCAGAGACTGAAAAAATCTGCTCTGGCGGTTACTGTATGTGACAAAAATATATATGAAATTACTGCAATGTCCATCGGGGAGCTTCAGGTCTTTCTTGATGAGATGGTACTGACACCTCAGCAGGAGCTGATCGGTCATCAGATTCTGAAGGAAATCAGAGCAAGGATCCGTTTTCTGGTGAATGTGGGACTGGAATATCTGAGTCTCGCAAGAGCGACAGGGACACTGTCGGGAGGAGAAGCACAGCGAATCCGTCTGGCGACGCAGATTGGTTCAGGTCTTGTGGGTGTGGCGTACATTCTGGATAAACCGAGTATCGGTCTGCACCAGAGGGACAATGACAAACTGCTTGCTACGCTGAATAATCTGCGGGATCTGGGGAATACTCTGATTGTAGTAGAGCATGATGAGGATACTATGTATGCGGCAGATTATATTGTGGATATCGGTCCCGGTGCGGGAGAACACGGAGGAGAAGTTGTAGCTGCCGGGACAGTAGAGGATCTGATAAAGAGTGAAAATTCGATAACGGGAGATTATCTGAGTGGCCGGCGCGTTATCCCTGTACCTTCCCGGCGGAAGAGCCCCACCGGATGGCTGGAGGTGCGCGGAGCGCAGGAGAATAATCTGAAAAAAATAAATGTGAAATTCCCTCTGGGTGTGATGACCTGTGTGACAGGCGTGTCGGGCTCGGGGAAAAGTTCTCTCGTAAATGAGATTCTCTATAAGCGGCTGGCGCGCGATCTGAACAGAGCAAGGACAATACCGGGCAAACATACTGCGATGCTCGGAACAGAACAGCTGGATAAAGTGATTAACATTGATCAGTCTCCGATCGGAAGAACGCCGCGATCAAATCCGGCTACGTATACGGGGGTGTTTGATCAGATCCGGGATCTGTTCGCGGCTACGGCGGATGCGAAAGCCCGCGGGTATAAAAAAGGACGTTTCAGCTTTAATATCAAGGGCGGTCGCTGTGAAGCGTGCAGCGGTGACGGAATCATAAAGATAGAGATGCATTTTCTTCCGGATGTCTACGTACCCTGTGAAGTCTGCCACGGAAAAAGGTATAATCGTGAGACTCTGGAAGTAAAATATAAAGGAAAGACAATTTATGATGTTCTGAATATGACGGTAGAAGAGGCAATGAAGTTTTTTGAGCATGTGCCATCTATCTACAGAAAAATTGAAACTCTGAATGATGTGGGACTTTCTTATCTCAAACTGGGACAGCCATCCACAACGCTTTCCGGAGGAGAAGCACAGCGAATCAAACTGGCAGCAGAACTGAGCAAAAGAAGTACAGGAAAAACAGTTTATATTCTGGATGAACCGACGACAGGCCTGCACTTTGCGGATGTGCACAAACTCGTGGAGATACTGAGGAGGCTGACAGAGAGCGGCAATACGGTAATTGTAATTGAACATAATCTGGATGTAATCAAGACGGCAGATTATATCATTGATATCGGACCGGAAGGCGGAAACAGAGGAGGAACCGTTGTTGCGGCCGGTACACCGGAAGAGGTGGCACAGAATCCCGCTTCCTATACAGGACTGTATGTTGCAAAATACCTGAAACCTCAGGTCGAACGTACGTGAGACCTGGTGTGTGATTCTGGTCAGCTTAAGCTGACCAGAATCACTGTGACGGTGTATTTCCTGCAGAATGGGAAAAAGTCTGACGTAAGTCAGACTTTTTCAGGAAAGAGAAAAATTTGGGTTGAAAAATGTTTGCCCCGTATGGGTTGGCTCCCATACAAGTAAATGTTTGAGGGAGTACTTGGCAGCGTGTGGGGGCTGCCAAGTGTGAGTTATGAAATATATTAGCTGTTTGCTAATATGGTTATAGCATACAGAATAAATGTGTTGAAAATATGTCCACTTTCTAAAAAAAGAAGAAAAAGAATTAAGAAATACTTTAATCATAAGAAAAAAACAAAAATCCGGGAAAAGAAATTCCCATTTCAGTTTTTTTATATTATAATGTTCGCGTAAGGGCAGATGAACAATGAAAGGGGTATGTAATATGGCAGCTACCGATGTCGGAATTGATCTTGGCACGGCCAGTATACTGGTTTATGTCAGAGGAAAAGGCGTAGTGCTCAAGGAGCCGTCTGTTGTTGCATATGACAGGGATACAAATAAAATCAAAGCGATTGGAGAAGAAGCACGTCTGATGCTTGGAAGGACACCGGGAAATATTGTGGCAGTCCGTCCCATGAGAAAAGGCGTCATTTCTGATTATACAGTAACAGAGCAGATGCTGAAATACTTTATCCAGAAGGCGATCGGCAAGATGTCTTTTCGAAAACCGAGAGTCAGTATCTGTGTGCCCAGCAGTGTCACGGAGGTTGAGAAGAAGGCTGTGGAAGATGCAACGTACCAGGCGGGAGCCCGGGAGGTTCATATTATTGAGGAACCGATTGCAGCGGCTATTGGAGCGGGAATTGATATTTCACGTCCGTGTGGAAATATGATTGTGGATATCGGCGGAGGAACGTGTGACGTGGCAGTGATTTCTCTGGACGGTATCGTAGTAAGCTCTTCGATCAAGGTGGCAGGGGATGATTTTGATGATGCAATTGTAAAATACGTCCGGAAGAAATATGGACTGATGATCGGGGAACAGACTGCTGAGGAGATTAAGATAACAATAGGTACGGCCTTTGAAAAGCCGGAACCGAAGGTGATGGAAGTAAAAGGACGCGATCTGGTGACCGGTCTTCCCAAAACAATCCGCGTGACATCTGAAGATACGCGGGATGCACTGAAAGAAGTGACAGGGCAGATTGTGGATGCCGTACACAGCGTTCTGGAACGCACACCGCCGGAGCTTGCAGCAGATGTGGTGGACCGGGGCATTGTGCTGACCGGAGGCGGAGCACTTTTAAGCGGTTTGGAAGAATTAATAGAGGCCAGAACAGGGATTAATACCATGACAGCTGAAGATCCCATGACAGCTGTGGCAGTCGGTACAGGAAAGTTCGTAGAACTGACGGCTTCCAACGGAAAACTGATGGAAAGATAACAGGAAGGAAACATACAGGGGACGGGGGCCACAGTGCAGCGTCCCTGTTATTCCGTTACAGATCCTGATCACAGATGAGGTGACAATGGAGAAACTGGAAGGATATATTGATCACATTATATATAGAAATAATGAAAACGGATATACCGTACTGGTACTGTCTTCCCGGGAGAATGATGATATCACCTGTGTGGGTTCATTTCCATACATCAGTGAGGGTGAGAAGGTGGAACTTCAGGGACAGTACATATCACATCCGTCCTACGGTGAGCAGTTTAAAATTGAATCTTACATAATCAGAGATCCGGAAGATGAAGAAGCGGTGGAGCGATATCTCGGATCGGGTGCAATTAAAGGCGTAGGAGCTGCTCTGGCAGCGAGGATTGTGCGTCGGTTTCACGGAGATACATTCCGGATCATCGAGGAGGAACCGGAACGGCTTGCGGAGATCAAGGGAATCAGTGATAAAAAGGCAAGGGAGATTGCAGAACAGGTGTATGAAAAACGCGATATGCGTAAAGCAATGATTTTTCTACAGCAGTTCGGCATCAATACATCTCTTGCAGTAAAAATATATCAGAAATACGGCGGGGAGATTTATCGTGTCATTCAGGATAATCCGTATCAGCTTGCGGAGGACATCAATGGCGTAGGTTTCAGAATTGCAGATGAGATAGCAAGACGGGCAGGAATCAGTGCTGACTCAGAATATCGTGTCAAGTGCGGCATCTTTTACGTGCTGCAGCAGGCAGGAGGAGAGGGACATATCTATCTGCCGAAGGATCGGCTTCTGTACAGAACAGGCGAGATTCTCGGCGTGCCTCTTGAAAGTATTGACCAGTATCTGACTGATCTCGCCATCGAAAGAAAAATTGTGATAAAAAGGGAAGAGGAAGAACGGATATACAGTGCTTCGGCCTATTATGTCGAGATGAGCACGGCACGGATGCTCTGCGACCTGAATATTACGGGTGAAGTGGATGAAAAAGTGATTCTCGGAAAGATCAGTGCCATAGAAAAAGAGACAGAAACGTACCTGGACGAGATGCAGAAAAAAGCTGTGATTGAGTCGGTTCGCTGCGGACTTCTGGTTATAACGGGAGGTCCCGGCACCGGAAAGACGACAACCATCAATACACTGATTTCTTACTTTGAGTCAGAGGGACTTCAGATTCTGCTTGCTGCGCCAACCGGCAGAGCGGCAAAGCGTATGACAGAGGCAACCGGCTATGAGGCGAAAACAATCCATCGTCTTTTGGAAATCTCAGGGCCTCAGGAAGAGATGAACGGAAGCCTTTCCGGAAAAAGTGACATCGGATTTGCACGAAACGCACAGAATCCGCTGGATGCGGATGTGATTATAGTTGATGAGATGTCAATGGTGGATCTGTATCTGATGCATTCTCTGCTGGATGCAATTACAGTCGGGACGAGACTGATTATGGTAGGAGACCGTAATCAGCTGCCATCTGTAGGGCCGGGAAGCGTACTGAAGGACATCATTGATTCAGAGAGAATCCCTGTTGTATGTCTGAAAAAAATCTTCCGTCAGGCTTCCGAGAGCGATATTGTCATGAATGCACATAAGATCAACAGGGGAGAACAGGTGACACTTGACAATAAGAGCCGTGATTTCTTTTTCCTGAAGCGTCAGGATGCAAATGTGATTATCAGTATTGTCATCCAGCTGATCAGAGAGAAGCTGCCAAGATATGTAGACGCAAAGCCCTACGATATTCAGGTACTGACCCCAATGCGTAAAGGGCTGCTGGGTGTGGAACGCCTGAACCGGATTCTGCAGGAATACCTGAATCCACCGGATCGGAACAAGCGGGAACATGAACAGGGCGGCCAGATTTTCCGTGAAGGCGACAAAGTGATGCAGGTAAAAAACAATTATCAGCTGGAATGGGAGATCAGGGGAAGGTACGGGATTCCGGTAGAAAAAGGCGTCGGTATTTTTAACGGAGATATGGGAGTGATCCGTGAAATCAATCTTCATACGGAGCGTGTCACCGTGGAATTTGACGAGCAGAGGATGGTGGAATATGCGTATTCCGGGCTGGAAGAGCTGGAACTGGCCTATGCGGTGACCATACACAAATCTCAGGGAAGTGAGTATCCGGCTGTAGTTATTCCTCTGCTGACAGGCCCCAGAATGCTGATGAACCGAAATCTACTGTATACAGCGGTGACGCGTGCCAGAAAATGCGTGACGCTTGTAGGAGATGAAATTACCTTCGCACGAATGATTGATAACACAACCGAGCTGCGGAGGTATACAGCACTGGCAGAACGCATACGGGAATTGTCAGAAGAATAAAGAAAACGCAGAGAAAAGATCCGGATACCGGGGAGAGAGCCAGGTAATCCCAATTGAACAGCATCAGAACAAAGAGAACAGCAAAACGATTTTTACATACAGTACTGAGCCTTCTGTATCCGCCCAGATGTCCCGTCTGTGACGGAATTCTCCCGTTTCGGAAGGAGAAATGCTGCAGCCGCTGTTATGCAAAACTGCCCTGGGTGAATGGGCCGGTCTGCTTCAAATGTGGAAAGATGATTGAACGACAGGAACAGGAATACTGCAGCGACTGTAAGAGACAGAACCGTTATTTCGACGGAGGAGCGGCAGCTTTTGTGTATACAGGAGAGATGCGCCGCTGCGTTTACCGGATGAAATTTGGCAACAGACGTGATTATATCGATTTTTATGCGGAAGCCATGGTGACGGCGTGTGAAAAGAAGCTGAGACTCTGGCGGCCGGAACGGATCGTTCCTGTTCCCATGCATCCGTCAAAGAAAAGAAAAAGAGGGTTCAATCAGTCTGAACTGCTGGCAGAAGAGATCAGCCGTCTTACCGGTATTCCCGTTGAACGGAAGATGCTTCGATGTGTGAAAAAAACTTCTGACCAGAAAAAACTGGGACGGAAAGAGAGGATGAACAATCTGAAAGGTGCATTTGAAATACGGTCATATCCGGAGCATCTGAGCCGGATTCTTGTGGTGGATGATGTCTATACTACAGGAAGCACCATGGATGAGGTCAGCAGGATTCTGAAACAGGCGGGTGCGGGACACATATTTTTCATAGTATTGTGTACCGGAAAAGGGAAAAAGACGGTATGCACAGCCGAAAATGTGTGATATACTAAATTATCATGGGTGGAAGGAGAAAGCAAAATGAATAGTATCAGGGTATGGCTGAAGAATTATCTGGCCTGGATTGCAGGTCCGGTACTCACCATCAAATTTACGAATGTGCTGGAGATACTCATTTTGGCTTTTCTTGTATATAATGTTCTGCTTTGGATTAAAAATACTAAGGCCTGGAGTCTTCTGAAAGGAATCATAATTCTTGTCCTCT
>JAXEBU010000097.1:0-14554 GCA_034093895.1 Candidatus Choladocola sp.
CTCCCAAAGTCCGGTTCCGGCGGGGCTTATTAAAGTGCCTCTATTCACAAACTGCTACTCTGTATCTTTTCAAAAATTTGACAGATTGGCACTTTGGGAGACTATATTCATTTTTAGATTACAGTTTGCGGAAACTCAAGGGTTTATTGAATTATTTTCTCATATTCTGCGACGTTTCTACAGCCTTCATCCTGTCCGGATAGCTTCCCGTCCGTCCATGCACGAAATTCTTTTCTGTCAGTTGCTCTGCTCCAGTTTTGAAAACAGAATTCTGTCATTGTCCAGTTCTTTACCGGCACCGGCAGAAAACTTCTGCAGCAGTCCGTCCACAGTAAGACCTTCCCGTTCTTTTCCGCTGATATCCAGAACGATCTTGCCACCGTCCATCATCAGCGTACGGTTGCCCAGCTCCAGCGCAGAATGCATATTGTGAGTTATCATCAGACAGGCCAGATGATTTTCTTTCACTACTTTCTTCGTCAGTTCAATCACTTTTTCTCCTGTGCCGGGATCAAGAGCTGCAGTATGCTCATCCAGCAGCAGGATCTTCGGCGGAATCAGCGTTGCCATAAGAAGCGTGAGAGCCTGTCGCTGTCCTCCCGAGAGCAGACCTACCGGCTGCTTCATCCGATCCTCAAGTCCCATATTCAGCAGAGCCAGTTTTTCCCGGAACATTTTCCGTTCGGAGCTTGTAATTCTGGAAAAAACAGATTTTTTCTTCGAAACACGTAAATAGGCAAGTGCAAGATTCTCCTCAATAGTCATATGAGGAGCGGTTCCCTTCATCGGATCCTGAAAAAGCCGACCGATTTCCACTGCCCGCTTATGCTCCGGCAAATACGTAATGTTCCGGTCATCGAGACAAATACTTCCCTCATCCACATAAAAGCTGCCGCCGATACAGTTAAACAGCGTCGATTTTCCGGCACCGTTGCTGCCGATAATTGTTGCAAAGTCTCCATCCTGCACCGTAAGGCTGACGCCGTCAAGAGCCACCTTTTCGTTGACCGTCCCCGGATTAAATACTTTTTTTATATTCGTCAGTGTCAGCATGAGCCACTTCCTCCCTTTCCGGCGGAAGCCATTTTCTTCTTCTGAAATGCGATCTGAGTCTTAAGATGCGGCGATGCAATTGCCACTGCGACAATAACTGCCGATACCAGTTTCAGACATTCAGCAGGAATATGAAGCCGCAGAGCCAGTGCAATGGCGAAACGGTACAGGCAGCTTCCCAGAATTACACCGACAATTCTCCGCAGAACCGTACGTTTGCCGACCAGTGTTTCACCGATAATCAGACTGGCCAGAGCAATGGTCACCATTCCTGTACCGAGATTGATATCACAGGATTTCTGGTACTGTCCAATCAAACAGCCGGAGAGTGCCGTCATGGCACTGGAAACACAAAGTCCTACGGTAATTGTAAATCCCGGATTGATACTGGACGCCTTGACCATATCCGCATTGTCTCCCGTAGCACGAATGGAAAGTCCCAGACGGGTCCCGAGAAACCATGCAAGAATAACACAGACAACCAGCACAATAATGATCGAAACGATCAGTTTGTACCATGTGGTACCGAATACTCCTTTAAACAGGCTGTAGATAGTTTCGCTCTTGAAAATCGACAGATTGGAGGAAAATCCCATAACCCAGAGGTTTACTGTATAAAGGCCCGTATTTACAATAATTCCGGCCAGTATGGAGGCCACCCCCAGTTTTGTCTGCAGAAATGCCGTCACATAGCCGGAGCAGACACCTGCTGCCATAGCTGCAAACAGAGCCAGTACAGGATGCCCCATGATTGCTACCTGTGCACCGACAGCACATCCCAGCGTAAAACAGCCATCCGTAGACAAATCGGCAATATTCAGAATAGAATAACTCAAAAACAGTGCCAAGGCCACCAGCGCATAAATGAATCCAAGCTCCAATGCGCTGATCACAACGGAAAGTGACAAAAATGCCTCCATACCTTACTCCTTTACCTCTTCAGATTCTTTTTATTCAAATTCTTCTGCTGTCACAATCTCTACAACAGAAGTACATTTTTCTGAAAATCCACTGTAATCCAGGCCCAGCGCTTCTGCCGTCTCTGTGTTTACAGTTGCGATACCGTTATCAAATGTCTGAACCGGTGTTGCTGCCGGATCTGCACCCTGCAGAATTTCTACTACCATGTCCGCCGTAGCCGTTCCAAGATTTGCATAGTCAACACCGTATCCGCAGAATGCTCCGTTCAGTGCGAAGGAATCTGCACCACAGTAATGCGGAATACCTGCATCAATAAATTTTTCATAAATAGCCAGCTCAGCCGTCATTACTGTATTGTCAGTCGGTGTGAACACTGCATCCACGTTTTCTGCGATCAGTGCATCTGCCGCCTGGGAAACTTCCGTATTGTTGGTACCCGTCTTTTCCACGTACGCAATGCCCTTCTCTTCCAGATATGCCTTTGCATCCGCAATCGGCTGTTTGGAGGAATCCTCGGACTGGCTGTACAGAAGTCCGACTTTCTGAATGTCCGGATTTGCAACAAACATCAGATCCAGAATTGCATTCGTGTTCAGTGCGTCACTCGTTCCTGTGATATTGGCACCAGGTGCTTCCATGGATTCTACAAGTCCTGCGCCAACCGGATCGGAAACTGCTGAAAATACAACCGGAATCTGATTGTCTTCCGTAGCTGTCTGTA
The DNA here is from genome assembly GCA_034093895.1 of Candidatus Choladocola sp. Taxonomy (GTDB): domain Bacteria; phylum Bacillota; class Clostridia; order Lachnospirales; family Lachnospiraceae; genus Choladousia. Next base: position 2,696 of record JAXEBU010000097.1, read on the forward strand.
CAATCTGAGCAGACGGAGTCGCAATCGGAACAATTACATCAACGCCGTCAGAGATGAGCTGTGTGGCAATCTGATTCAGTGTGGTGGAATCTGCCTGGCCGTTGTATACGTAGCCTTCGTAAATGTAATTGTCCTCACCCTCTGCTGATTTCGCATCCAGTTCTGCTTCGATGGATGATTCAATCTGATTCAGAGATGCGTCATCTACAAACTGGATAATACCCACCTTATAGTCTGCTGCCATTACAGTAGATGCCATCATAATAGCTGCCAATACAGATGCACTTACACAGGATAATACTTTTTTCTTCATAGTTTTGTTCTCCTTTTCTTTGATTTGGCCGTGGCCGGATGAAATGTTGTATTCAAAGGAGCAACCGGTGTTTATCTGAAGAGGGTATCGCGTGCTTCGCTTCCTGATGAGCACTGCGCATCCCCGCGGAGCGTTTTTTATCGTATACGATAAAAAACCGTCTCAGATTTTCATCTGAGACGGTAATAATTACTTATTATCGCGGTACCACTCAACTTGACGTAATGTCCTCTCTCGCATGTACTGTCATACACTCCTGATTGATAACGGGTTCGGTTCCCGGCAGCTCCTACTCTTCAGCACTAAATTTCAGGCCGCCCTCAAAAGTCCATTCAGCAAATCACTCCATACTGCAATTCCACCATCTGCAGCTCTCTGTAATATCATGTAAATGCCTACTACTCTTTCTCATCGGTTTCATCCTTTGTTGTGTTAAAGTGTACCACCGATAAAGACATTTGTCAACCCGGTAAAATATGACGATTTTATTTTACGGTGATCGTACATTTTACCGAAACGTTTCCGGCTTTTACAGTGATTACTGCTTTTCCGGCTTTCTTTGCAGTTATCTTTCCGGATGCGTTCACGGTTGCCACCTTGGTGTTGGAAGATTTATACGTAATCTTCGCTTCGCTTCCTGTCGGCAGAAGCTTTGGCTTCAGTGTAAGTGTCTTACCCTTCTTCAGCGTTTTTGATGCAGGCACACCGGAAATCTTTGCCGGTGCCACTTTCTGGACAATAACTGTAACCGTCACTTTCTTAGAACCGGATTTTACAGTAATTTTTGCTGTTCCGGAAGCTTTTGCCTCAATTACACCCTTGCTGCTTACGGTAGCCACTTTCTTATTCGAAGTAGAGTAAGTCACCTTCTCCAGTGATGTAATCGGTGCTACAACCGGCTTCAGTGTTGCTTTCTCTCCCTTCTTTAAAGTAACCTTCTTCGATACATTAGTAATTGCTGTAGTCTTAACTGCCGCTTTCTGTACCGTAACGGTAATCTTTGCAGATATACCGCTGGCAAGTGTTACTGTAATGGTTGCTTTGCCTGCCTGCTTACCGGTTACTTTTCCATTTTTATCCACAGCAGCAATCTTCGTATTATCCGACTTCCAGGATGCAATGGAATCTCCCTCTGCCAGACCTGTAACAACCTGTTTCAGGCTGACAGATTTCTTCAGCTGCAGCGGAATACTCTTGACAGTCAGTTTGATTGTTCCTGACAGTTTTGCAACAGCACGCGAGTCCTTATGACCGCAGACCGTACACGTTCTTGTTTCCACACCGGCTGCCACAGCGGTCGGTTTCTGAGTGACAACGTAATTTCCGTACGTATGCTTTCCGGTTGCCGGAATGACTGTTGCTGCCTCTTTCGTATGGCATACTGTACACTCTCTGTGCCGGCTTCCTGCCGCACCACACGTAGCTGCCTTATCCACAACAGTGGTCATCTTGTGACCAGTCGCCTTCACAACAGTTACTTCCGTCTTCTGTCCGCAAACGGTACAGTGTCTGCTCTTACTTCCTTCTTTTATACAAGTTGGATGAACATCAGCAGTAAATGTGGAAGCAAATTTGTGTCCCGCTGCGCTTACATCTCCTGTTTTCGTTTCTTTGCATCTGGAGCATGTAAAGGTCTTCACGCCTTTTTCCGTACATGTCGGCTGTGTTGTGATCACACCGTTATCCCAGCTGTGCTTTCCAACGGCCGGAATATCTTTCGTATCTGTCTTTTCCTCACATCCTGTATGGATACAGTGACGGCTCTCACTTCCCGAAGTCAGACAACCGGCCTCCTGATCCGTCGTAAATTTCGTATCAAATTCATGCCCCAGTGCTTCCACCGCACGTGTCAGCGGCTGACCGCATCTTGGGCAGACAGTCTCTTCCGTTCCCGGTGCCGTACACGTTGCCTGGACTTTTGTGATCCATGTCAGACCATCTGCATGTCCGCCTTCACATGGATTCAACTGCAGTTTAAACGGACTGAGAGACGGTGTACTGAATGTAATCGTACCATTTTCGTTGTCTGAATACGGAAGTTCCACTTCTCCCTGGCTCGTTACATGAATCAGTTTGAATTCCTTACCCTGATACTCCGCAGGTACCGGAATGGTGATTGTGATCGGTGCAGCCAGCGGTGCATTTTCCAATACAGGCTCATTCTGGCTGTTCACAACATCCAGGCTGATGTCCACCTTATACGTCGCCTCTTCTGTCGACTCCTGCGGAGTCACAGAAATCTGTGCATGGTACAGTTCTCCATTTTCAAACGGATTGTTCTCTGCAGTCTTTGCGTTTTCAATAGCTGCCGCAACAGAAACTGCTGCTCCTGCCGCTGATACATTCTCTGACACCGCTCCGTTACTGCTGTCCACCCTTGTTGCTCCTACTGCAGGGGCAGTCTCAGAGGCACTCTCCTGAACAATCCGGGTCTCAATCTTCTGAAGAAGCTCATCCTGCCTGCTGTCAATCAGCGCCTGATTGTCAATCTCTTTGATCTGCGCAACAATCTCTGTTGTGGACGGCTGACTTTCCTCATCATTTATGATTACATCCAGTGCTGTGATCTTTTCCATTTCCTGTTTACGCACAAGAATCTGATCTACTGTGATCGCATCACAGTCTGCACACTTTCTGTATACCTTTCCGTCTTCTTCCTGAGTAGCTGCTTCCGTAATCGGTTCCTGACCTTCAAACGTATGTCCTGTTGCCGGAATTACTTCAGACTGTGTTGCAAGACAGCCTTCACCGGTACATTTTTTATAACGAATGCCGTCTGTAGTACACGTTGCTTCCACCTGAACGATCCAGGCATCTCCGAAGGTGTGAGAAAGCTTACTTCCTTCATCCGGGATTGTATCTGTCTCATCGCAGTTGTCACATGTTGCAGTCTTCGTTCCATCTGCCGTACACGTTGCATTACCATCTGATTCATAATGTGTAAAGCTGTGCGGAACCTTGCTTCCTTCTTCTGTGACTGTATCTGTTGCTTCGCAGTTGTCACATGTTGCGGTCTTCGTTCCATCTGCCGTACACGTTGCATCGCCATTTGATACATAATTTGTAAAGCTGTGCCCTAATGCACTGCCAATCCTTGTTCTCGTATCTGTTTTCTGGCCACACAGACATGTGGCTGTTTCTGTACCGTCTTCTGTACATGTCGCATCATTATTGTACACGTACACTCCAAAGATATGGCCTTCTCCATCACCAGCCACATCAATTGTCACCGTCTCCGTACAGCCTTTATCGGTACAGTGGAATATTCTCTGTGCAGCTCCGCCGCAGGATGTTCCGCCTGTGAGAGTGCCTTCATCCCAGTGATGAATGTTTCCCTGGTAATTGACATGGATCTCAACCACCTGTTCTTCTCCATACCACCGATCACTGTTTTCCAGCGAAAATACAATGGAATCACCGGCAGCAATATCATATTCTCCCCCAATGAAATCACCACTGATACTCGATTCAACTACCAGCCCTTCTTCATTGTATCTCTCATATAACAGATTATTTCCACAGTGGTATACATCGATACTGATGTTGTAAGTCCCTCTCTCTTTCGCCTGAAGTTTAAAATAATTTCTCTTTCCAGATTCAAGGCTGACTCGTACTGGATTGAATCCTGTTTCGATCAGAGCAGCCTTATCATAACTGTCAGGAACCGATGCGTCTGCCGGAATAACAAGTATCTTTCTCGATGCACCTGCTTCGTAATCTTCATCTCCATTTTCATCCACAGTATAATTCAGTTTTGCATTCACATAATATAACCGTGTTTTATCTATTCCTGTAACATCCAGCGAATCTGTATTGGCATTCAGAATTTCTTCCCTGTTATTGTCAGTCCACAGATACCATTGATACGTAACCGTATCCCCCTCCGGTACATTGGCGCTTACTTTCAGAGTAGCATTACCATTCTGATCTGCCGTTACAACAGAGTCACCAGTAAGTGAAAATTCAGATTCCTGAACACAGAAATTAATTTTATCTGTATTATAACCATCTGAAACTATGCACCTGTAGTTTCCTTTATCACTGACTTTTACAGTATCCGTTGTTTCATTTTCGATCGGCGTCCAGATTGTCTCCCATGTTTCCTCATCTTCTTCACCGCAATACCACTGATACGTTACAATACCAGAATCTGAAAAAGCATTTACAGTCAGATCTGCTGTCCCTTTATCTGGTATTGAGATCCATACATTATTAGATTCCCGCTCTGCATATCCGCTCAGACTGATTCTCAGACCACTGTCAATGACTACATCAATATTGCAGATATTTTCCCCGTATTCTGTTACTACTATGCAGCGGTATGCTTTCTGCTGTTTCACCTGATCTGACGTAAGACTTAAGACCGCGCCTGTTTCATTTTCAATCGTCTGCTCTTCGCCATCCTCATCCATGTAATACCACTGATAAGTTGCTGCCACACCTTCCGGAACAGTTACAGAAAGCTCAGCGTCCTCATCTGGCTTTACATGAACAACAGATTCATATTCTACCTGCACACTATCTGTTGATTCTTTCAGGCATACGTAAAACCAGAGCGTCTCTTCATTGTATCCATCAGAAACTTTGCACTGATATTCTCTGGATGTCTGTATATTTGTAAGATACAGCACATTTGAGTGATTATTTAATGAAATAAATTCGGATTCTTCCTCATAGCCCCACTCGTATGAAAGCGTTCCGGACTTCGTAGAAGCATTTGCCGTAAGAAGCACATTATCACCAGGCGCTACCAGAAAATCGCTTGCAGAAGTTTTTGCACAGGAGAAGCCTGAATCAACAACTACATCGATGGTATCAGAGGTTTGCTGTTCATATCCATCATATACTTCGCATTGATAATAAGCTGAATGCTGAATGTCTGTCAGTTCAAGTTTGTCCCCGTCTGCCCCATCCAGCGGTTCCCAGTTTTTATACCACTGATAAGTAACTGTTTTGTCTGACTTTGTCGTAACTGTCGCCTGCAACGTCACACTGCCGCCGGGATCAACCGTTGCTTCTTCAGGATCAACTTTTATCCTGAGCCCGGTTGTCACTGAAATCTCAAATGTAACCCGTTCCGTACTTACGCCATCCGTAATTTCACAACAATAATATGTTCTTTCTGTAATCGGATCTGAAGTCAGTGACGCACCAGTCGCACCTTCGATTTTCGTTTCTCCTTCACTGCTGTCTGTCGCTTTATACCACTGATATTTTAAATCTCCAGCTGCGGATTTTACATTTACCTGTATTGTTTTCGTACCATTCAGCACAACGTCATACCAGTGCCAATCTCCATCTTCAATAACAATTGTACTCTTTACAGATACAGTAAACCACTGATCCATTTGGCTGTTTTGATCTTTTACTCTGCAAAAATAGCTTCTTTTTTCAGTCACTGAATCTATCGTATAAGTTGGTGATACAGCGTCATTGATCTGAGTTACCTCGTCAGTGTTCAAGTCATATTCATACCACTCATAGCTCATCTGTGCATCAGGAAGTTTTGATGTAATGCTGGTTGTCAGACTTACAGAACTTCCATGATCGACCTCAAAACCGGTCTGCGTTTCTCCTTCATCCAAAGTATTAACCCTGAGCTCAAATACCTGTGTTTTTGTCGTAATCTGATCACTGATCTCGCAGTAATAGAATTTTGATTTCTCTGCCGTTACAGTATACTGGTTGTTGGTCGATGTATCCATTAAAATATGCTCGACCGGTTCGTTATTCTCATTCAGCACCCAGTCATACCACTTATAAGTCAACTCAGCATCTTCCTTAACAGACACTGCGCTGGCTGTCAGTGTAACAGTTTCTTCATACTCTGCCTCAATAAGCTGCTGTTCTCCTTCGATTGTTAATGTATCTGAATAAACAATCACATTAAAATCCTGAGTTTCTGTTTCATTACCGTCACTGATCTCACATCTGTAATACGCGGATCCGGTCACTGATTCAATACTGTACTGTGCAGCTGTTGCACCATCCAGCTTCTGAATTAACAAATTATCCAGATCCACCAGGTACCACTGATATGTCAGATTTTCACTTCCCAGAACAGAATCTGCTGTTGCTGTTAATGTCAGAGACTGCCCTGAGCTGATCTGATCGAATGTCTGATCCGTCCCAACCGTCAAAGTATTCACCTGCACGGTAAAATCGAAGGTCACCACAGCCGAACCATTCTCATCGATTATCTGGAATCTGTATCTTGCGTTTCTGCTCAGCGTTTCGGTAGTATACGTACTGTCCGAAGCATTCTCTATAGGGGTAATATTCCCCTCATGATCCATAGAATACCATGCGTATGTATAACCATCCGGAACCTGCCTGTTAATTACAGGCATAAGTGTTGCAGAGGTATTCGGTTCGATTATCGGTGAAGACTCTGTATTTTCATTGTCAATCGAGATTCCTTCCTCACCTTCCTCACCCAGTTCCTGCATATCATCCACCGCTTCCACCACAGTAATTGACTCGATCAGCTCTGTATCACCAGGCTCCGCCAGATCCTGATCTGCAGTTCCATTTTCATCCGTTCCCTGTTTTTCGGTTTCCTGCTCTGATACAGGTTCAGTTTCCGCTGTGACATCTTCCGCCACGAGTTCCGCGTCAGGATCCTCCTCCACAATCAATTCCTCGGCATATCCAACGAGTCCGCTGGGCGGTATAGAAGTCAGGATCATTGCCGCTGCCATCATAAGTGCCAACTTTTTTCTCATTCTTTGTCCTCCTTCCGGCAGTGCCTATCTCAGTCAAAACAAAAAGCTGTCACAAATGATAAAACTGCCAATAATAATGGATAATTATACCCCCCCCCCCGCATACTTTTGGCAACACATTTTTAGGTAATTTAACCGATTTACACGCAATTTTTACCTGAGTATTTTGTTAAAAATTATAAAATTTATTAAACTAAACCAACCGAAAAAGGATCTGCAAAACAGCAATAATCAGCCGTTCTGCAGATCCCCTTTTTTTCTTGTTTTTACTTCAGGCAGCTACACAAAAATCGCAGCTGTACCGATTACGATCTTCATAAACAGATTTTCATTGTACAGATAACTGAGCAGACTGCTCTCCTGCACCATTGACATCAGCTGCAGTCCAGCCTCTGTGGCAGATGCCATGGATAAGATCAGGAAAAAGAGCCAGAGGAAAAACAGTGCCTGTACGATGCCCAGCAGAAGACCGGCCAGCCGGTTTACGATGCTGATCACCGGAATATGAGACAGGAAATCCAGCGCTGCAATAACAATCCACAGAATAATCTGCACAAGCAGCACTGCTGCGATAAAGGATACCACATTCAGGATCACCGATGCTATCATCTGGATCACGTAATCCTGGAATGTCGTCACATCCAGGCTGCGATAGCCCTCATCATTATTATTATCCATCAGAAGTTCCTTCAGTGTCTCGGGAAGCGGAAGACTTTCTATGAGTTCCTGCTGCTCGATTCTGCCGAACTGCTCTTCTGCTCCTGTCTGAGCCTGCGGATCCGTTCCGCCGCCCAGATACTGTTCCACATACTGCTGAATATACTGTTCTTTATACGCTTCCAGCTGCGCATCGCTGAGTCCGTCGATCACGGAGCTGTCGTATCCGTTCTGTTCCATCAGGCTTTTGATCTGGTCTCTTCCCATGTTGCGGTAAACATCCAGCTGAGATCCGGAGTTTTCTCCCGTTGTTCCGTCTGATGTCAGGGACTGTGTCACCTTGTCTGCCACAACACTCTCGCACTGTTTTACTATGTAATCATAAACCGGCGTATTATTTTTCAGAAATCCGGTCATATACGGCAACAGCAGTGATACCAGTATCACAGACAGAACAAGGGAAACCATGGAAGCCAGCTTTTTTACAAAGCCTTTCTTAAAGCCCCAGGCTGCCAGAAGAAAAGTCACTGCAATTACAATTATCTCAAGTAAATTCATCTGCTTTTTCCTCCTTATTAACTGATCCTGATACGATCAAAACTGTCACGTGTTATGACCAGATATTTCCGGAATTCTGAAAAATAGAACATATCAACGATTTCCTTTTCGTACGCTGACGAAAAGCGCAGACGGCCTGACCCTGTATATACCTGACACTGTTTGTCACTGAACATAAGAATCTGCCCGTTTTCCATCTTCACTTCATCAAATTCCGTGTTGATTCCACGGGATGCTTTTTTCCTGCCGCGGTAATTGTACAGCTCCATCCGGTAATTATACTCTTCACTCTCATTGCGGAACAGAAAGCCAATCCGTTCATCATCATGGAACGTACTGATAATTTCTTCTTCAAATTCCACTGATGCGGTCTGTTTCGGTGCATCGCTGCCCTGGAATACAATATATCCATTGTCTGCAACGGCAACTGCTCTGGAATTGCCGGTAAAATATATCTGGGGAATTACAGTTTCCGCATAGCTTGAACTGCTGACAACGTGATTCTCTTCCGTCTGTCCCGCCGAGCCGAAATGATAGAAAACCACATCGCTTGTCGCAATTCCTTTTTTTATCCCGAGATAAGATACTGCCAGCTTTTCTCCGTCCGGTGAAATATCAATATCCAGCGGATATCCGGATTCACCGACCGTTGTCTTATCACTGGCAATCGTGGTTCCGTCTGCGCGGTACAGATTAATCCATGTGATGTCTCCCTCCTGCAGTACCACAGCCACTACACCCTGACGTGATACGCGCACTTTCAGAATTGGAAGAAGTGTTTCAAAGTTTCCAATAAGTCCGTCTTCATTCACCACATAAATCTGATTTCCCTGCTGTTCCGCAATCGCCAGCGTATTCCCGCAAAGATCCGAAATCGGAGCCTGCATATTATATGTAATACTCCATTTCATATCATTTTTCCGTGTGATGCAGGAAACGCCGTCCGAATTATACCGGTACATATTTTTCCCGGCTGTTTCATACTTTGTGCCGGAAGATACCGTATTTTCATAAGATTCGGTAATCACATAATCACGGAATGTATGAAAAACATTATAAAGTACAAAACCGCCAATTACACACACTGCAAGAATGAGAATCGCAGCCCTCCTGCGAAAAGCACGCTTCCTGTTGGAAGCCAGTTTCTGCTCAAAATCTTCTTCCGGCAGTTCCTTTTCAAGTGTACTGCCGGGAGAAATATTTTTTTCCTCTATCTGCAGATCGTCTTCCTCGTCCAGGTCGTCTTCCAGGTCATCTTCTATTTTCAGAAACTGCAGTTTTTCTCTTATTCTGTCTGAAATGTCTCTAAATTTATCTCTGTTCATCTGATATACCTGTTCATCTGATTTTTCGTTTCTGATGCTTAATATACCAGAATCCTGTAACAAACGCAACCGGATACAATACAAACCGGGAATTCACTGCCCTGTCACGGCAGAATGATCTCCTGCCCCGGAAGAATCATATTGGCGTCTGTGATTTCATTTTCCCTGCAGATTTCTTCCATCCGGTCAAGACTTCCGTAATACCTGGTGCATATATCCGCCAGCGTATCCCCCGGCTTAATCACATAAGCAGCCTGCGATCTGCGGGCGGAAACCTCCGCCGATGTATCAGCGCTGCTTTCCTCTGAATCTTCCCAGAACGCATCACTCCCTGCCAGAGCTTCTTCTGTGGCTGCCAAACTTTCCGCCGTCTCTTCTCCGGCATTGCCGCCTGAAGAATTTTCCGCCCAAACGGAGCTGCTCCCGGAAACTCCGTCAGTAATCTGACTCAGACTTTCTTTCATTGTACTTTCAGATTCCGTTTTCATTTCGCTCTCAGATACCGGCTCCGTATTTGACAGAAGATTCCCGCCGGAAGACACAGATTCTCCTTCCCGCTGCACTGTACTGTCCGATACCATTTGATCTCCGGTTACCAGTTTCTGAACAGTCCGGATTTCTTCCACCCGGTTTACCACAACAGCTCCGATCACCAGAACGGTAATAACAAAAAAGGAACCTGCCAGCTTCAGCATGCTTCTGCTTTTTCTCTCGCCTTTTTCTTTTACTTTTTCCCGGAATGTCCTGATTGCCTTATCAGAAGCCCCCTCACCTTCCACACTGTCATTCCGGAAAGCTGTGGAAAGGTATTCCTGCATTTTTCGGTTCTGTTCATAAAAGACAAAATATCCGCGGATCCTCCGATACCGGTCGCCTTCCATCCAGTAGACTGTTTCTTCCTGTTCCTGCAAATGATAAATTACTCTTGCATTCCGAGGCATCTGCGGTGCCAGCTGCTGCAGCCTGCCCGCCTGATACGCTCCGATCACACACCAGCCCTGTATTTCCCATCCCGAAAAATACTTCTCTCCCTCTTCCTGCAGATACTTCGCCACTTCTTCTTCCGGCAGTTCTCCCGGTATTTCAAGTATCCCCCGGATAAAAACGTAAACGGCATCTTCTGTTTCCTGCGTCTCCCCCAGAAAAACTCCCAGGCATCCTTTTTCACTCTGCTGTTCCTTTTTGCGGATATAGGTCATGACGTAATCTTCAATGCAGATTTTCTCCTTTCCCTGAATATCCCCTATCTGGCGTATGTTTTTCGGCAACGCAGCCTCTTTGCCCATACTCCACTCACTCCTTCTTACTGCACGTTTACCTTACCATATACTTTATGCGGAATTTATCAATTCATGGACAGAAATTTAAAAAATAGCAACGGTTCAGACCCCGGCGCATATTTTCCCCCTCAACTGGATAGAATTAAAAAAATCGCTCTGCACAGCAAAATTCATTCCAGGAGGCAGCATATGAAACCTGCACGAAAAAACGGAATTTTTCCGGATTGCACTGTGACTTCAGACTGTGACTCCCAGCCGCTGCAGACGGAATATCTTGCCCGTCTGATCGGAAGAATGCCTGATGGGCATGGTTCTCCGGTCATCCTGTGTATCGGGACGGACCGGATGATCGGGGACAGTCTTGGCCCGCTGGTAGGAAGTATGGTGGAGAAGGCAGCCCGGAAGCAGCTTACTGTATACGGAACACTGCAGAACACAGTACATGCTCTGAACCTTGTTCAGATTCAGGAAGAAATAAAAAAGAAGCATCCCGACCGCCCTGTTATAGCCGTCGATGCTTCTCTTGGTCCGTGCCATCGCATCGGTAATATTTATGTGCGCCCGGGATGTCTCTATCCCGGAGCCGGTGTCTGTAAATCACTGCCCGGTATCGGCGATATTGCCATTACGGGAATTGCAAACGGAGAAAGCAGTCATCCGTATCTCGCGCTTCAGACTGCCCGCCTCTCCACGATTGTCCTGATGGCGGACAAAATCAGCCGCTGCCTACTGGATGTCTGCCTGAAAAACACAGCATTCTGGAATCCTGCGGACTGATTCTGAAATATTTCCGTCAGCCTGAGATTCCACCGTCAGATTCTGCGGGACTACAGCTCGATTCTGCCCTCCAGTGCCCGAAGCAGTGTGACTTCATCGATGTATTCCAGATCTCCTCCGACCGGAACACCACTGGCAATTCTGCTCACCTTTATTCCGGTGGGCTTAATCAGCTTACTGATATACATCGCTGTGGTCTCACCTTCCAGACTGGAATTGGTGGC
>JAXEBU010000098.1:0-9969 GCA_034093895.1 Candidatus Choladocola sp.
GGCATGGATTTATCATACAGATCCCCTGCAATCAGAATACCGTCCGGCCTGTGTTTTCCGGCCAGATCCACAATCTGCCTCAGAATATACCGCTGATCCTCCAGCATGGAAAAACCGCAGACGCGTTTTCCGAGATGCAGATCCGAAATATGAAAGAATTTCATCCGGCAAGCTCCTCCCTTCTGAAAAAAGCTGCCGCACAGCGATGTCCGGCTCCGTTCCCCGAAGCCTGTTATCATCTGTCGTGCGACAGCTCCCGTCACTTTCCTTCCGTCACGATGATCTCCTGCGAAAAGAAAGTCTGATCCGTTTCTTATCTGTTTTTACAGTGCGATTCCCTGTGCCATCATAGCATCAGCAACCTTTTCAAAGCCGGCAATGTTTGCACCTGTTACGTAGTTTCCTTCCACGCCGTAACGTCTTGCTGCATCGGAAATCTTTGCATAAATATCGTTCATCATCTGCTGAAGCTTTGCATCCACTTCTTCGAAGGTCCAGCTCAGACGCATGCTGTTCTGGCACATTTCCAGTGCGGAAGTTCCAACACCGCCTGCATTGGAGGCTTTGCCCGGCAGGAACAGCATACCTTCTGCAAGGAAGAAATCAGTTGCTTCACGGGTACTCGGCATATTTGCACCTTCTGCCACTGCGAAACAGCCATTTGCCTTCAGAGCCTTTGCATCCTCAAGATTCAGCTCGTTCTGTGTTGCACACGGAAGTGCGATATCACATTTGATGTTCCAGATGCCCTTGCCTTCTGTATATACAGCACCCGGTACCTGATCTGCGTACTCTTTGATTCTGCCGCGGCGCACTTCTTTGATCTCTTTTACGATATCCAGCTTCATTCCTTCCGGATCGTAAACGAATCCGTTGGAATCGCTCATTGCCACTACCTTTGCACCGAGCTGCTGTGCTTTTTCTGTAGCATAGATTGCCACGTTACCTGATCCGGATACAACGACTGTCTTTCCGGCCAGTTCCATACTGTGATCCTTCAGCATTGCATTAAGAATATATACAAGGCCGTATCCTGTTGCCTGTGTACGCACAAGAGATCCGCCCCATGTCAGTCCCTTACCGGTCAGAACGCCTTCATACAGGCCTGTCAGTCTCTTGTACTGTCCGTACAGGAAACCGATCTCTCTTCCGCCAACACCGATATCGCCGGCCGGAACATCCTCATCTGCTCCGATATATTTGGAAAGCTCTGTCATAAAGCTCTGGCAGAATGCCATAACTTCGCGGTCTGATTTACCCTTCGGGTCAAAGTTGGAACCGCCCTTGCCGCCTCCGATCGGAAGACCTGTCAGAGAGTTTTTGAAAATCTGTTCAAATCCAAGGAATTTCAGGATACCCTGGTTTACGGACGGATGGAATCTCAGTCCTCCCTTGTACGGTCCGATTGCACTGTTGAACTGTACACGATATCCTTTATTTACCTGTACTTTACCGTTGTCATCAACCCACGGCACTTTGAAGGAAATAATTCTTTCCGGCTCGACAAGACGCTCGAGCAGGCTCACGGAACGATATTTTTCTTCGTTTGCATCAATCACGAGTTTCAGAGAATCAAGTACTTCCTTGACTGCCTGATGGAATTCCGGTTCTCCCGGGTTCTGTGCTACGACACGATTATAAATCTCTTCTGTGTAAGACATGTTATTTGGCCCCCTTGCCTAAAATAAGAATAATATCTGCAGCCGTCTGACCGGCTGCGGCTGTTGTGTCGGTGGCCGTTTCTGCAGCTGAATCCGCAATTTTTTTGGTAAACGCCATCACACACGCGCCTATTATACAATATCCCTTTCGATTTGGCAATTATTTTTCGCATCATTGCATCACCAAATTAACGCAGCGCCGTAACACTCTCCTTTTCTACTCTCCCAATCCGCTCTCAATCAGAGCTACCAGTGTTTTCAGATCTTCCTCCTCTGTAGCTCCCTCACAGATCACTTCGATCTCCGTACCGCAGCGGATCATGGCTGCCATCAGATTCAGGACGCTCTTTGGATTTATTTTCCTGTCTCCGACCATAACTGCAACATCACTTCTGCAGCTTCCTGCAGCTTTTGCAAACTCGCTGGCCGGTCTTGCATGAATACCTGATTTGTTAATAACTGTAACCTTCTGAGATACCATGATATTTCCTCCTTCTCTTTATGCCTCTACGCCGAAATGTTCAAACAGAATCTTCTCCGCCTCGCCGTTCCACAGCCCCTTATGGGCTTTGCAGCTCTCGGCAAGACGACGATACAGCTGATCGTTCTCGCCCAGCTTTTCAAAATCATCAATGGCAGTAAGCGGCATGTCAAACTGTGTATACGTCAGCTTCTTTCCACCCGGAATCTTCGGCAGATTCAGAGTGGCTTCTGCGATACTGTCAATTCCGCCGATATGGGTAACCATAACTGCAGGCTCAATGGCACCTTTTGCCGCCAGTGTATTGGCTTCAATCAGGTCATCGTTGTTTCCCCCGGTGGTTCCCATAATATGGGTGCTGGTATAATGGCAGTTGTACAGATTGATCTCTGCCTTAAACTGGCTGTTGGTGGGACCTGCAAAGAAATTCATGCAGCCGTCAAATGCCAGCAGCTCATCCCCCATCTCGGCTACTGATTTAATGGGAGCGTATACGAATACATCATCGTATCCGTGTCCGTCCGTGATTGCTTTCAGTTCCTCTACCGGATTTTCCATGGCAGCCGTATTTACGTACAGCAGCTCCACACCCATTTTTTTTGCGTGTTCCTCGGAAATCACCGCCTTAGCCCGTGCAATCCGCTCATCACTGATGTCGGTGACAACGATCCGCTTCGGCCTGTTTTCAAACTGAATGCCATAGCTTACAGCTCCCAGCCCCATCGGTCCGCAGCCGCCCATAATCAGAATATTTCCTTCGGCTTTGGTTCCCATGGCATGTTCATAATTCTTCTTGTTTGTATGATAATTGGCATGATATCCGCCGATAATGCAGCTCATGGGTTCTCCGAGCGATGCTTCAAAAAAGCTGTCGCCTTCATATACCATCAGGCAGCCCAGTTCCATCACTTCGTGAGGAATAACGCAGTACGTACATGCCCCGCCGAAATATTCATAAGAGTATCCCGGAGAAGCAAGGCTTCCTTTGTAGTTCAGTGCCGGCTGCTGAGCAAATTTCTGTCCCGGCTTAAACTGATCCTTCCATTTTTCACCAACCTCAACAATAATGCCGGCAAATTCATGACCGATGATGATCGGATTCGTATCGATATTCTGCGGTGCTCTTTTATGCTTTTTCCCCTGCTGTGCCAGTTTATAGGTGGACATACAGATGCTGTCACTCATAACCTTTACCAGAATTTCATCCTCTTTAATTGCAGGAAGTTCAAATTCCTCCAGTCTTAAATCATTCTCTCCGTACATTCTGACTGCTTTCGTTTTCATACTTAGCCTCCATAACATTCTATCCAGATTTCCGGCCGTCCGCTGCGGCTGCAGAAAATAATCATAATTCTATCAGTTCCACCTGTCCAAGCAGTTCATCCACAACTTCTCTCGCAGGCGGCTTTGTGCCGACCGTCGTAACTGCACCTGCCGAAGTGGCCATACTGAGGGCAGCCGCCTCCCGAAGCGGCAGTTTCTCATCCCAGCTGTAAGCAAGTGCTGCCACCATTGCGTCTCCCGCGCCCACGGTAGAATGGGCTTTTACAGAGAGACCGCGGCATTTCAGCTTCTGATCTCTTCCGAGGAACAGTGCACCCATTTTCCCCATGGAAATTGCTGCAAATCCGATGCCCTGATCCAGCAGCTTTGTGCCCATTTCCACAAGCTGTTCCTCCGTTGCACGGTAATCGAGATGGTAGTATTCCTCCAGTTCCACCCGGTTCGGCTTGATCATATCGGGCTTTGCCTCCAGCGAATTGACAAACAGTTCCCCGTCCGCATCCAGCAGAACGGAAGCACCTTTCGCATGTACCTTTTCTGTGATAATACGGTATACATTCTTATCTACACTGTTGGGAATACTGCCTGCCAGAACAAACAGGGTATCCTCCGCTGCATAGCTCTCCAGCTTCTCAATCAGTGCCCGGATATTTTCCTCACTCACATCCGGCCCCGGCTCATTCAGTTCCGTCACAGCGCCGTTCTTCTCGACCACCTTCATGTTTGTTCTGGTCTCGCCGCTTACACGGATAAAGTCAGTTCTGATTCCATATTCCGTTAATACCTTTTCAATAACCTCGCCGGCATTTCCGGCTATAAACCCTGTTGCAATCGAATTCCCGCCCAGATGACAGATCGTCTTCGATACGTTGATTCCCTTGCCGCCTGCATCCAGTTCCACTCTCTGAATGCGGTTCAGTCCTCCCGGCTCCAGCGTTCCGATGTCCACTGTCTTATCAATAGCCGGATTCATCGTTACTGTAATAATCATGGCTCTATTCTTCCTCCGTCAGAATTCGGTACACTTCATCCACACTGCCTGCCAGCAGAGCTTCCACATCCTCCGGTGTGCACAGTCTGCCTGCAATATTTCCGAGAATAGTCAGATGTTCATCTCCCACGCCTGCAATACCGATGACCAGTCTGACCGGATTTCCGCTGCCCCAGTCAACTCCCTCCGGAAATGTCATGACTGCAATTCCGGAAGCTTTAATATCCCTTTTGGCCTCCTCAACGCCATGAGGAAGTGCAATCGCATTTCCCATATTGGTTGAAAAAGACAGCTCCCGTTTCAACATACCGTCAATGTAGCCTTCCTCCACATATCCGCTGTCACAGAGCATCCGGCCCACCGCACGGATCACATCTTCCTTTTCCATTGGCGTACAGTTCATACGGATGTTTTCCTTCCGCAGCAGTTCTGGCTTTTTCTGTTCCGGTTTTTCTTCTTTTTTCTTTCTTCCAAACAGCATTTTGTTTTCCTCCCAAATTTAAATCTGCCGTGTTTTGTTCTTTCTGGCTTTATTATACCGTTGCGGGATCTGCAAATTCAACGAAAACAAAAATGCATTTGGCACCAATGGATGGTGACAAAACTGCTACAACTGATTGAGATACTGCTGAAAATATTTCTTCAGAATCCTGGAAAGCGCTTCTCTGATTTTTTCCTTATCGCCTGCAAGAATCGTATCAAGAAAGGTATCATCTTCCATCAGCATCTCACTGACATAGCCGAAAACCGCCGTGTTTTCCCGGATATATTCATCCTCCGGCACCAGCATGACAATAATTGCCTGTACCCCTTCCAGACGTTCTCCAGAAAACGGAGCCCTGTCTTTCGTCACACACACGGAAAATACAGGCTTCACAACACCTTTCGTCCGGCAGTGCAGCAGTGCGAATCCATATTCTGTAAAGATCTGGCTTCCCATGGCTTCCCGCCTGCGGATATCCTCCTGAATCATCTCGCGTCTGTCATTGTACGGTGACAACTGTTCACTGATGGCCATGAGTACCTCATCAAAGCTGATACTCTCTGTCACTCTCAGATACCCCATATGTTTGATGATGCTCTTCATCTGACCTGCAATATAATGGATCTGTCCAAACTGTACTGCAGCATCATCCTCCGGCCTTTTCTTTTCTGTATGCTCATATTCTGCTATTTTGGCTGCAATCTGTTCCATGTCACGCTCCGGCAGAAGGGGACTGACGTACAGAATATCGGCTTCCTCCTGAAGTCCGTAAATACTGGATACAAAAAAGTCCATTTTTTCCAGCACGTAAGGTGTCAGATCTCCTTTTGCAAAAGAGTGAATTTCCACACGTTCCATAAAATTTTTCTGGATTTTTCCCGACATCAGCCTTGAAATTCCGATACCGCTGGCGCAGACAACGCCTACGCTGACTTTCCGGATACTGAATTTCTGGTTCTCCAGACGAACCATGGCCGCACCGAAATGAATCGCCAGAAAGCCGATTTCCTCCTCCGGCACCTCATAGCCCAGCTCCTCCGTCAGCACCGCTCCCACATTGCGGCATTTCTGAAAGACAGCCGGATAATTCATTTTAATCTGATCCAGAAGCGGATTCTTAATTTTCATATCGTATTTCAGGCGGATCATGGTCGGCTGGAGATGTACATACAGGCTGTTTACAAATTCCTCATCCTGCTTCAGAAAATAGGACAGGCTCTCATCAAAAGCGTCAATCATCCGTCCCACCAGACGGTTCAGTTTCTGCTGTTCCTCGCCAAGCGTTGTGATTTCCCGGCCAAAGGGTTGCTCCACCATCTGGTGTTTTGATGCCTTAATGTGAAGACAGACGTACGTAATCTCCGCCTCCGGTATTTCTATTTCAAATTCCTGCTCCAGTGCAGCAGTGATCACTTTTGCCAGTTCATAATCCTCATCCTGCTCTCCCGGGGCAATAAATGCATTCGGCTCATCAATAATTTCTTCTTTTACAATCCGGTTAATCGCAATGGTCACATGGAGAACCAGCGCAAAAAAAGAATTCTCCGTCAGATTCATAATTCGCCTGTCATCAAGAGAAAGAATGCAGGCCAGCACCCGGTCCAGAATCTCACTGTCCAGAATCCGGTAAATACTCTGATCCTTCTCCCTGTCTGTCAGGGGAACAGTGCATTCGTTTCCTGTCTCATACGCTTCACGGATCATATCGCTGTTCAGGTTATCATAGAGAAAAGAGCTTACTGCCTGGCGATAATCTTTTTCACTGCCTTCCAGAGAAATCCCCAGCCCGGGTCTGCGCGCAATTTTCAGGTGAAAGCCTGCAAACCATGGCTGAATTTCCTCCAGATCACTTCCGATTGTGGCTTCGCTGACCCCGAAAAGATTACTGAAGTAATACAGCTTTCTGGGTTCCTTATCTCGCAGAAGCTCCAGTGTCAGCTGTTTTCTCCGTTCATTCCGGTCAAAAAAGTTCAGTTCACGGCTGGCTACAATCTCCCGGTACAACCTTTCCCTGTTCTCCCCCGGTCCGCCGATCCATACGCCAAGTCCTGTTTTTGACTTAAATTCCAGTCCGTATTTTTCCAGGGAATTTCCCAGATACTCCAGTTCTCTCTGCACGGTCCGTTTGCTGACTCCCATCTCCTCAGAGAGCTTCTGAACTGACAGAATGGTATCCTCTTTCAGCATAATCATAAGTATCTGTTTCATTCTCGGTGTAAAATCTCTCTTCATATCTCCCTCTGTTTCCCTTAACGGCTGTCAGCCTGTCCGCGCGGGGCACGACAGGCTGCAGTCAGAATTTCATGCATCTTCGTTATCTTTCAGAATAACAGATCTATCTGTTTTTTGCCAGCTCCTCTACAAGTGTGTCATACTCCGGTGCCCCGAGGAAATTCTGAATCAGAACCAGCTTTGCATCCGGATTGCTGTGCGCGGCACGCTCTCCGAGCTCCCGGTGTGTCACAACGATCTGGGCATCTGCCGGAATGGAGGATACGGGCGCATGAACCACTTCAATATCTTCGATGCCTGCAGCTTTCAGTTTTTTTCGAAGCACCGTCGCACCCATGGCACTGGAGCCCATACCCGCATCGCATGCAAAAACGATCTTCTTAATCTTTTCCGTAACTGCAGCTGTATTTTTTACCGGTGCAGCGCCTCTGGCTTCTGCCTTCATCTGCTTTACCTTTGCCTGGGAAGCGGAAAGATCCTCATCTTTTCCGGCAAATTTCAGAATCGGCGTGGAGATGGCAAAGGAAACAACGGCTGCCACGAGAACGCCTGCCAGAACAGCGACGTATCCGCCCTTCGGGCACATGGCAAGAATTGCCAGAATGCTTCCCGGTGATGCTGCAGCAGACAGCCCTGCTCCCAGAAGCCCGAACGTAAATACACCTGCTGCGCCACCTGCAATCACAGACAGGAGCAGAAGAGGATTCATCAGAATGTATGGGAAATAAATCTCATGAATTCCGCCGAGGAAATGGATGATCACAGCACCCGGTGCAGAGCTCTTTGCGGAACCCTTTCCGACGAGACAGTAAGCCAGCAGAATACCAAGGCCGGGACCCGGATTCGCCTCCAGCAGGAAAAAGATCGATTTTCCTGCTTCTCCCACTTCTTTGATTCCCATGGGAGTGAAAATTCCGTGATTAATTGCGTTGTTCAAAAACAGTACCTTGGCCGGCTCAATAAAAATACTTGCCAGCGGAAGCAGTCCGTGATTTACGAAAAAACCGACACCTGCTTCCAGCGCACCAGTCAGTCCGCTTACCAGCGGTGTAATCGCATATACACCGAAAACTGCCAGAATGGCTCCCAGAATTCCCAGTGAAAAATTGTTCACCAGCATTTCGAATCCTGCTTTCACTTTGCCTTCCACAGCCTGATCAAACTTCTTCAGCAGCCATGCGGAAAACGGGCCCATTACCATTGCTCCGATGAACATCGGTGTGCTTCCGGCTCCTACAATCACACCCATAGTTGCAATGCAGCCGATTACGCCGCCTCTGTGCCCGGCCACCACGTTACCGCCTGTAAATGCAATCAACAACGGAAGCAGAATCTGTGACATCGGTCCGACCATCGCACTCAGTGTTTCATTTGGCAGATAGCCGTCCGGAATAAACAGGGCTGTAATAATTCCCCATGCAATAAAGGCACCGATATTCGGCATTACCATACCGCTGAGAAACCGCCCGAACAGTTGTACTTTTTCTTTCATTCGTCTTACCCTCTCTTTATCTGATTTTCCCTTTCGTTCCAAAGGCTGACTGGCCAGTCATCTCCTGTTGATGAACCTATTATACCTTCCCGTGTACCTGCTTTTCAATTTGAAGAAAAACGGATTTGGCACTTATACTTAGTGCCAACTTTTGAATCATCACCACAAGCACAGATGGTTCTGTCAATGGTTCTGATTTTAGCCAAAAAAACCGCTGCAGCCGCAGCGGTTCTCTTTTACAATTTATCATTTTATTCTGCTTTTCTGCTGTGGATCCAGCCCTTTATCGTCAAACGGCTTCTCAGCTGGCATAATCTTCGAGTGCACCCAGTGTCAGATCAATTTTCTGCTCCCCGTATTCACCGTCAGAGGCTCTTGAGATGGTAACCGGTACCTCCTCACCTGCCGCATAGTAAGCCAGCATACGTTTCAGTTCTGACATGGAGCCCACGCTGCTTCCGTCAAACTTGATGATGACATCGCCTTTCTTAAGTCCGGCATCTTCTGCAGGTGAATCCTCCTGTACCTCCGTGATATAAATTCCTTTCGGGATTCCGTACAGAGAAGACATCTCGTCTGATACTTCTTCACCTGTAATTCCAATGAAGGCACTGTCCTCTTCATCGACGGTCTCCGTTCTTGTTTTCTTGTTCATCAGATCTTCAAGGATCGGTTTTGCATAGGAGATCGGGATTGCATAACCCATACCCTCCACACCGTTTGAAGATGCTTTTGCAGAGTTGATTCCGATCACATGGCCTTCCATATCGAGAAGTGCACCGCCACTGTTGCCGGGGTTGATTGCCGCATCCGTCTGAATCAGATCTGTATCGTAGCCTTCCAGATCGATCTTTCGGTTCAGCGCACTGACAATACCTGTTGTCACAGACTGGCCATAGCCAAGGGCGTTGCCGATGGCAACTACCTGCTGCCCAACCACAAGGCTGTCGGAATCACCGATTTCCGCGATTTTGATCTGAGACATGGTGTCGTCGGAAATGTCATCCAGACTGACTGCCACAACAGCCAGATCATTGGAAGCATCGGCACCCTTGAGCACTGCCTCATACACTTCATCATCCACAAAGCCTACCGTAATCTCACCGGCTCCTTCCACAACGTGGTTGTTTGTACAGATCAGAAGCTCTGAATCGTTCTGCCCGATAATAATACCGGAACCGCAGCTCTCACTTTCATACGTATACGTTCCTCCTCTGCCGTATCTTCCGTACATTCCGAAGAGATCCTGTACCTCCTCCACCGATTTGTTCGTAATGGATACGACTGCCGGCATCACGGCTGCTGCCACATCCGACACACCTGTGATCGTACCGCCTGTCTGTA
>JAXEBU010000099.1:0-41217 GCA_034093895.1 Candidatus Choladocola sp.
CGCACAGCCGGGTGCCCTTGACATACCATCTTGTTTTTGATAGAAATAATCAAGGGCTTGTAAGCGGATAACCGCTCCCAAGCCCACTCAATTATCATAGAAAATCTGGATTTACAGAGATTATTTCACACTGTCGTTTTGAATAAAGGCCGTTGCTGATATGCTTTACGGATTTCTGTATCCGGTGTTCACCTTGTCTTCCTGACAGCTGTCCGCACGAAACGGATAAAATCCGTTCTGTGCGGAACATCTGTCTCAGACATGTGTACACCCGGATATCAGAAATCCTTTTTGCATATTCAGCAACGGCCCTTTCATATCCCGGAAAATCCAACAGATTCGACATTACGCTGTGAATCCTTTATACGGCTGCTTCTGCCTTCTCTCTGATCAATGCCGCAATGGCATCTGTCACGATTTTGTGGTCAATTTCGTGGGGACATCCCGATACGATCACCGCACCTGCCGTGCTTCCGCCAATCTTCAGCGGGAAGCCGCCGCCCATGAATGTATAGTCTTTCAGGTCAAGGCCCCAGTTTTCAATTGTATCATTATTTTCTTTCAGAAGATGGTATACGTAGTAAGAACTGTGTCCTGTAAAGTGAACCATATTACATTTTCTTCTCATCCAGTTCAGGTTCTCCTCTGCTGTACCGTCCATCAGGTACTGCAGAATAACCGTTCCATTCAGCTCGATCCGCATGGACACTGCGCTGTTTTCTCTGCGCGCGCCCTCCTGAATCAGTTCTGCCAGGCGCCATGCGTCTCCATATGTAAAACTGCTAAAGCTCAGGTTTTTCTCCTGCTCAAGTACACGATCCATTTCTTTTCTTGATTCTGATTTTTCCGCCATTGTCTGTAACCTCCTTGTTTCCTGCTTTAACTGATTTTTTTCTGACGGCGTGGCTGCAATGTTTCCATTTTCCACGTTCGGTCCGATGATCTGGTTCAGCATGTACTGCCACAGATACTCTGACCCTTCCGCCGTGTGCTCATTGCGCTTCAGGATCTGTTCCAGTTTTACCCGGCGTTTTGCCCAGTCATTTCCTCCGGTGGCTGCATTGAGCATGGCCGGCTGTACATTATCCATCACATGGGCAAACTTTGCCTCCGGTGTCTCCCATGCCTCAAATTCATCCCAGATTCCGCGCAGCTTTGCTGACTGATCCTCCGGAAGCAGCCGGAAAATCCGATCCGCCGCCTTTTGTTCACGCTCCTGCTGTGTTTTCTTCCCTTCCTCATCGTAAGCGTACGTGTCCCCGGCATCAATCTCCACAATATCGTGGATCAGTACCATCGTAACCGTTTTCAGAAGATCGACGGGTTCATTGGAATACTCACCCAGAAGAATCGTCATCAGTGCCAGATGCCATGCGTGCTCCGCATCATTTTCTCTCCGCAGACCATCTGACAGGTGGGTCTGTCTCTCAATCATTTTCTCTTTGTCAATCTCAAGAATAAACTCAAACTGCTGTTTCAGCCTTTCCGGAATTTCGGATTCTGATATTTCTTTCCGCATATCTGCTGTCTCTCCTAAATTGCAATAACAAAAGGCAGGCAAGCCTGCTGTCAACTTCCACATCCCCGTGGAGCGTTTTTATCTTAACACACCCACGTCTGTTTTACAATAAAAATGACAGATCACCCATACATTCTCTGCAGTACATCTGAAGGAGCGCATCGCCTTTTTCCCGCGCCGTAAAAATGTGTCCGTCGTATGACTGAACCGGCATGACACCAAGCAGAGAATTCGTCAGGAACATTTCTTCGCACTGCACCGCTTCCTCCGGAACAATTTCACGCTGTTCCACTTCACATCTGTTACAGATATATTCTCTTATGATTCCCGGAAGAATACCGCTTTCCACAGACGGCGTGATCAGCCTTCCGTTTTTGACAAAGAACACATTGGTTGTGGCCCCCTCGCAGATCATCCCTTTCGTATTCAGAAAAACAGGTTCATCCACGCCCTCGGTCTTTGACCGCCGCTTTTCCATCAGACAGTCCCCGTAATTCAGTGTTTTATGGTACGTCAGCGGGGAAGTCTCATTTCTGCGCACTCCGCTGGTTGCTGTCCGGAATCCCCGCCGGTAATCTGCAGCGCTGTACATGTTTTCCCGCACGGATACCAGAGTATTCTGAGTGGAAACCGTAACCTTCAATACCTTTCTGCCTGTCTGCATTTCCGTATTCCGGAGAACACGCTCCACCTCCGCTCTTATGGAGGCAAGAGGCTGAGAAATTCCCAGAAAATCCAGGGCACGCATCAGCCTTTCATAATGATGCTCCAGCAAAACAGGATGTCCCTGTTCTACTGCTATGGTTTCAAATGCACCAATTCCAAAAAAATAGCCTTCATCCGGTACCCACATAATTACACGCTCCCTCTCATTCCGCAATCGCTTCCAGCACTGCCTTTGCCTTCTGCAGCGTTTCTTCATATTCAAATTCCAGTTCTGATTCACACGTAATCCCGCCACCTACGCCAAGGTGGTACACGCCGTCCCGGTAAACGGCCGTCCGGATTACAATATTCAGATCACAGTTTCCATCCAGGGAAAAATATCCCATGGAGCCGGTATACAGACCGCGCCTGTCATGTTCCAGTTCATCTATGATTTCCATAGCACGGATTTTCGGGGCACCTGTAATGGAGCCGCCCGGAAAAGCTGCCTCAATCAGATCCATAGCCTGCAGTTCTTCCTTCATTTTTCCCACTACCGTTGTCACCAGATGGAATACCGTCGCGTACGTTTCCACCGCAAAATGTTCTGTAACCCTTACGGATCCCGGCTCACAGACGTGATTCAGATCATTCCGCTCCAGATCCACAATCATCAGCAGCTCGCTGCGGTCTTTGGAAGATTCCTGCAGTTCCTTTTTCAAAGCCTCGTCTTCTTCAGGTGTACTGCCGCGTTTTCTCGTTCCCTTGATCGGGCGCGTCTCAACGATTCCGTCCTTTACCAGAAGGAAACGCTCCGGAGAGGCACTGGCAATCTGAAAATCACCGTAATTAAAATAGCCTCCAAAGGGAGCCGGATTGTACGTTCGGAGATAACGGTACATTTCATACGGATCCTTTTTACTCTCTGCGCACAGCTGCTGTGTCATGTTGGCAATGTAAATATCGCCCTCCACGATATAGTCGATCATCCGGTCAACCGTTTTCTTATACTCTTCTTTTTCAAAATTCGGTACAAAAGGAGTAAGCTGTGTATGCTTTTCCGGAACGTGGGACAAAGTCGCACCACTGCCCTTTTCGTCTTCAGCCGCCGTATCTGACTCAGAGTCATCACATCTCATCCGGCAGATTTCCCGCTCCAGCCGGTCAAGAGCTGTCTTCTGATCCTCCAGCATACCGCGGGATGTTATATACAAAGATTTTTCTGTTTTATTTTCAATAATCAGCAAATCATAAAAAGCAAACAGCGCTTCCGGCATCCTGATTTTTTGGGGATGTTTTGTCCGGATCCCCTCAAACTTTCTGCCGTAATCATAAGAGAAATAGCCGATCGCCCCTGCAATCAGCGGCAGTCCCGTACCGTTCTCCTCATGCTGCTCCCGCAGAATCTCCTTCATTGATGCTTCAAAGGTTCCATCCTGTATTTTGCCGTTGCTGTAAAAAACACCATCCTCTTCCTTCAGGATCAGATACGGATTCAGTCCCACAATCGAATACTGTCCCAGTTTATTTTCCAGAGAGGAATCGAGAAAAACTGCCATTTCCCTCCGGTGATACTGATCAAAGACTTCTGCCAGTTCTCTATAAAACGGCAGTTTTCGCACCATTGTTTTCATATTCACTCCACCATTTTCTGCAGATTTTCGTAAAGTTGCCAAGCAGCTCATGTCCATATTCCGTCAGCACTGCCTCCGGATGAAACTGAACGCCAAAAACCGGCAGCTTTCTGTGACTGACTGCCATAATTGCTCCATCGGCAGAGCGGGCATCCACCCGAAGCTGCTCCGGAAAGTTTTCCTCCCCAATCACAAGGGAGTGATACCGTGTCACCATATATTTCTGCGGCAGATTGTAAAACAGCCCCTCTCCGTTCGTCCTGATTTCCGTGACTTTTCCGTGCATGGGGCGGATTCCCTTGTGCACATGGGCTCCAAAAACGTGGCCGATAATCTGATGCCCCAGACATACCCCCAGAATCGGCACGCTGCCCGCCATCCGTTTCACGATTTCCCGGCAGTTTCCGCAGTCTTCCGGACTTTTCGGTCCCGGAGAAATGATAATCCCTTCCAGAATCCCGCTTTTTCTCATGGTTTCTACCTGCTCCGGAACAATTCTGTCATTCCTCACCAGTTTTACCTTTTCGCCCAGCTCCTCCAGATAACGGGCAAGGTTATACACAAAAGAATCGTAATTATCGATCATTAAGTACATACATGCTCTCCTTTTCTCTAAATGAAAAAAGACTACCAGAAAAAAGTCCCGCGTCTGCGGTCCTTCTTCCGGCAGTCTTCCAAACAGTTATATTTGGGCACACCTGATATAATGTCCTTATTATATCTGCTTTGATGCAATAAGACAACTGTATTTTTCTTGGATTTTTTATCAATGTATAAATAATATCTTTTTTCCATTCCGGAAACAGCAGAATGTCTGTTCTTATTATCATCAACTATTTAAACGCTGCAATTTCTCTGGTAACATTAAGCGGATCTCTGGCACACGTAATACCGCTTCCAACTACAACCCAATCCGGATTTGCGCCGCAAATACCAGGCATCTGTGCCACCGTAATTCCTCCGGAGATTCCCACTCTGGCATGTTTTACATTTTTCTTCACTCTGGCAAGATCCCGTACAGGAGCCATCACATCATCACCCAAAGTGTCATGGGCTGTGTGAAGGAGAATGTAATCAAATCCCATCTCCTCAGCTTCAAGTACTCTTTTATCCAAATCAGTGACTCCTATCGCATCTACCATAGCATATTTCCCCAATTCGTGCGCTGCTTTTACAAGTCCTTTCAGCGTATCGTCATTTGTCATGGCAATTGTTGTCACAATATCAGCTCCAGCTTCATAAGCTTTCAATCCAATATCATATCCACCGTCTACTATCTTCATATCTGCCAAAACCAGCTTATCGGGGTACTCCTCTTTCATTACTTTAATTGCAGAAAAACCTTCCGCATACATTAATGGACTTCCCAATTCGATAATATCCACATAAGGATGAATCAACTTCATGAGAGCAAGAGCATCTTCTGTTGTAAAAAAATCCAATGCAACTTGTAATTTCATCTTTCCCTTTCCTCCATTTCATGTACTTATTGCACTCCATTTCCTGCTGTATCCATAGTGTGTACCGCTTTATGAAATCTCTCAAATTTCTCTGCATAAATCGGGACATTTTCAGCTATCGGATTTACCAGCTTCCCTACACATGTCATCTTTTTGACAGCAGTGCAGATATCCGGATAAAATCCTGCTGCCGTTGCGGCCACAATAGCTGCACCTTTTGCTCCCATCTCCTCATTTGGCACAATCTCCATCGGAACATCAAATGCATCTGCAAAAATCTGCACCCACACATTTGATGCGGTGGCACCCCCTGCGAGACGAATTTTGGCCGGTCGTTCCCTGCCGCTCAATAAGTGTTTCATTTGAAGCATATGGCTAAAAACCACTCCCTCATATACTGCCCGCAGCATATGCGCCCGCGTATGTTCCGGTCTCAGGCCCAGCCATGCACCGGCTGCATTTGGATTATCTCTGTGTCCCCGGAGAAATGGAAGAAAAACCAGACTGCTGTCCTGGGGTTTTACAGAAGCCACTTCCTGATTAGCTATATTGTAAATCTCATTAATTTTTTTATCCGTTTCAGAAAACAGTACTGAAATCACCCACTCCAAAGTAGCAGAAGAAGATGGATACCCCTCTTCCAGCAGATATTTTCCCGGAAAAGCAAATAATTCATTATATTTTACAGAACCATTTAAAACCGGTTTTTCAGAAATATACCCGTTAATTCCATGGGTTCCCGTTATCATAAAACAGAGGTCAGAATCCGTAATTCCCATCGCGATTGCAGTTGCCACTACGTCATGGGAACCTGCCGATACAAGAGTTCCCGGCAGACATCCGCATGCTTCTGCCGCTTTTTCCGTTACGCTTCCGCAAATCTGTATATCCCAATACAGTTCACCAAATTTATCTGCCATTTCTGGAATTCCATAAATGTCGGCTAATTCGAAGCTGATTTCCTTTTTTTTCATATCCATGAGATTGCTTGCAGACTGACATCCATATCCCGCAATTGCTGCTCCAGTCAGACGATAGATCAGAAAATCTTTCATTGAAAATAATCTGTAAATCTTCTTATAACTTTCCGTTTCATTTTCCTTCATCCACGCTAACAATGCATTTAAATGTCCACTGGCTATGTCGCGGTATATCGTCGTATATACCTGATCGCAAAGACCTGCTCTGTGCCATTTTTCCACGATCTCATTTGCACGGCTGTCGGAAGATGAAATTGCATGGCGAATATCATTTCCTTCTCTGTCCACTGCGTAAAATCCACATCCCTGTCCTGCAATTCCAATACAGGCAATTTCTGACGGATCAATATCCGCTGTCCGAATGACATTCCGCATACACATACAATTAATCTCCCAGAGTGTCTTCTGATCATATTCAGTCAACCCCGGGGCTGGTCTCAGCAGCTCATTATACTGTCGCTCCATTGCAAGTTGTTTCCCATATCTGTCAAATATTGCCGCTTTGATATATGTGCCTCCATTATCCACACTCAGCAGGTACTTTTTCATAAGATCACCCCGGCTTTCCTTCTGGTCTCATGGACGAAAATCCATTTTTTCAAAATATTTTTTAAACTCAAGCATCGCTTTTTCCGGTTCGTATTCATACGGCGAAAATACCTCACATCCAAAATATCCTGAATATCCTGCTTCATCCAAAACATTCAGCATATGAGGAACATCTAATACACCATCCTCGCCAGGCAGACAGTGATCATGCCTTCCATCAGCAAGTTTCCTGCAATTATGAAAGTGTACATGCCGAATTTGTTCAATCCCCAGCTTCTCTACCGTTTCCTCTATCGTCTCATTAATATAAAATAAGCAGGAAAAATCTATCATTCCGGTAATTGCCTTTGATCCAACCTCTCTGATCATCTGAAGCTGTTTATCGGCAGATGTCAGAATCGAAGAATTCTGCGGAGCCGATTCAAGGAGGAGCGTAACCCCATATGTTTCTGCAATTCTGGCCAGATAAGCCATTGTTTCAACGCCCCGTTTCCATGCCTCTTCCTGGCTTTCATCAAAATGAGCCCAGCCCGGGAAGAAAAGACAGTAAGGACTCTCGAACTCATTTGCAGCTTCCAAAGCACGTACATAATGATCAATGGATCTCTTTCTGGCATTTAAATTTGTAGAAGCTGCATTAACCGGATATGTACAGTTTTCCGGCGTTAAATTGATTACCTGCAAATGATGTTCTCTGAGCATACGTGCCGTTGTTTTTATCTCAGACGGTGTTACATCTCCAAGATAAAAATGGGGATAAACGCCATAAAATTCTATATCATGTGCACCTATTCTCTCCAGAGAATTCAGGGCATAATCGAGTGAATATTTAAAATAAGGGAAATTAGAATAAGCTACCTGTTTCCAAGATAAATTTTTCAAAGCTGTTTCCTCCTGTAAAAATCTGTATTTTTACCCTTTCACTGATCCTGCAATACCGTTTACAAACGACTTTTGAAGAGTAAGGAATATAATAATCGTGGGCAAAGTACAACAAGTAACGCTTAACAATATGGCACCATAATCCATTTTGTATCCTGTCATCAAAGATGCAAGGAGAATCGGCATGGTAAATTCTTTGTCATTCAAAAGAACGATATTAGGCCAAAGATATGCATTCCACGCATTCATAAAAGTAATTGTCATTCCCGTTGCATACGTTGCTTTCATCATCGGCATATACATGCGGAAAAAAATCTGGATATCACTCAATCCGTCTACTCTTGCAGACTGTATGACCTCTCTCGGAAAATTCCTTGTATTTTGCCGGAACAGAAAAATCAAAAACGGAGTCGAAATGGTAGGAAGAATACATGCCCACATGGTATTCAGCATCCCAACCTTTGAAAATGAACGATAAAGCGGTATGACAATTGAAATAGTCGGAACCATCATGCCAATTAATACAATATTCATTACGAAATCTTTGCCTTTGTCACGATAAATCTCAAATCCGTAACCAGCCAAAGAGCAAATAATCAGCGCAAGAACCGTCAAAACAGAAGCATTTCGAAAAGAGTTCCACAGCGCATTCAAAAGGTCGTATTTTTCAATGATTGTGGTTATATTATCCAGCAGTGCTGTTCCCGGAACCAACTTACCTGCCAGTATTTCTGCGGTAGAATTCGTTGCAGAAACAAGCATCCAATAAATTGGAAAAATGGAAAAGATGCAAAGCAGAATGAGAAAGGCATAAATAAAACCGTATTTTATTTTTTTAATCACCAGAATCACCCACTTTCATCTGAAGAATTACCAGTATTGCTATTACAACCATCAATGCAAATCCAATTGCACTGGCGTATCCAAAATTTGATACCGATTTGAATGCTGTCTCATAAATATATTCGGATATAGTAATTGTCGCATTTCCCGGGCCTCCTGCTGTAAGATTATACGGTTCATCAAACAGCTGAAGATTTCCATTTGTTGCCATAATTAAAGTCAGCAAAATCACAGGCTTCAGCATCGGTATCGTAATATGAATAAATGCCTGAAATCCTGTGGCTCCATCCATGGCCGCCGCTTCATAAAGGGAATAATCAATGTTTGTCAGACCGGTGACGTAAAAAATCATGTTATAGCCGACCCATCTCCACACCAGAGAAATAATAAGCACAACTTTAGCCCATTTTGCATTGCCCAGAAAATTGATTGACTGATTAATAATGTTAAATTTCAATAACAGTTCATTGACTATTCCATTTGTTGCAAACATCAATTTGAACACAATTGCATATGCAACCAGGCTCATCGTACACGGCAAAAACAATATTGTTCGAAATATTCCTCTGCATTTCAGATTTTTATTATTTAAAATAGCTGCAAGAACCAAAGCCAGTCCCAGCATAATAGGAACCTGCCACACCGCAAAGATCAGCGTATTAATAATCGCCTTTTTCAGCTTTGGGTCCGAAAACATTCTTACATAATTTTTCAGTCCGGCAAAAGTCATGTTTTTTGCATTACCTGTTTGCAGAGAAGTGATAAATGCCTGAATAATCGGAAAAAACATAAAAACAGCGATCAGTACAACCGCCGGAATGATAAATGCCCATCCTGTCAATTTCTGTTTTGTCCCAAGACTCATTTTTTTGCGCTGTACTTTCAACTACCTTCCTCCAATTCAATTGGAGCCCCGTTCCATGTAGGCGGGGCTCCCCCAGCTGTCGAATTATTACACCGGTAATATCTGTCTATTCAATACCCATAACAAACTCTATATTTTCCTGAGCAGCCTGTACTTCTGTTTCAATATCTGCACCTGCAACAACATTCAGAACAGCCGTCATCAGAGAATCAAGTGCGTCTGCATAATATGGGCTGGAGTTTAAAGCCGGTGCACCATTTACACAGGCAGCAACATCACTGAAGAATGTTTCTCCATAATAATCACTGTTAATTCCATCTGTATATCCGCTTTCCAGAACAGGAATATAGGTCGGAAGATATCCTGCAAAATCTGTAAGATATTCCCAGTAATCCTGAGCGCCTTCACCAGTCAGCATATAAGAAAGGAACGCAACGATTTCATCTGCATCATCGGCTGCTTTTGAAGTAACAACCCAGCTGGCTCCGCCGGAGTTTGTCATATGAGTTGCCCCATCGATATCTAAAGCAGGAATATTGGTTACTGCCCAAAGTCCAGCCTGATCTTCTGCATTCGATATATTGCCGTTTACCCAGTTACCATTCACTACGCCTGCACCAGTTCCATCATTCAGGCAGCTATTATACTCATCCCAGGAACCTGCAATGTACAGTGCGTTTGTGTCAACTAAATTTTTCACTGTCTCAAGAACCAGTCTTAAAGCCTCCGTATCAAGTGTCGGATTTCCATCTGCATCAAACAGCTGCTCTCCACTGGAAGTATACATCTGACGGGCAATGAAGCAGGAAGTTGCACTGTCAAGAAGCAAATAGTGTCCTGTTTTCTCATATACATCAGCTCCGATTTCTGCAACTTTGTCCCAAGTAGAATCTGTCAAATCCTCGATTGAATAACCGGCTTCTTCCAGATAGTCTGTACGATACATAGCAATCGATGCACCACTGTCCATCGGAATTGCCCAATAGCTTCCATTCACTGTATACAACGCCTTCTTGGATGCTACAAGATCATCCCAGGGAACATCATACTCTGTCAAATCCACAAACATCTCCGGATAAGTATCCGCAAACTGTGCGATTGCAGTATCCTCCATCAGCGTAAAGTCCGGAAGAGAATCATAATCTTGTGTTTCTCCTATTGTAACTAATTTGTTTCTGGAATCTTCATTAACAACTGTAACAACATCCAATTGGATATTGGAACCGGTTGCTTCATTGTATCGATTTGCTGCTTCCTGAATTGCTTCTACATTTGCATCCCATGCCCATACAGTATACGTCCTATTTTCGCTGGATTCTTCAGCAAAAACTGTTGTTCCGGCAAGAGATCCAACCAGCATCGAAGTTAATGTAATACCAACAACTACTCTTTTTTTCATCTTAATCCCTCCATTTTCATAAATTATCTTTGTTTTTATGGGATCGTTCCCATGCCTTTATACTATCATAGATGATTTTTATAGTCAATATCCCCTTTTTAACATTATATATTTGAAATTATTATTAATTTTGCACATTTTATTCCAAAAAATAAACTTTTTATGGATTTTTTTGTCCCACAGAGTTATAATTATATATGAAATCAAATTCGTATTTCTTTCTGGGAACATTCCCATTTTGTTTTGATTTTAATCTATATTCATAGGCGAGGTATTACCATGACAATTCGTGATATTGCAGCACTGGCCGGTGTATCAAAATCAACCGTTTCCAGAGTACTAAACAATTCTCCAAATGTAGATGAAAAAACAAGAGAAAAAGTAATGCGCGTTGTCCGGGAAAAAGATTTTATACCGTCTGCTATGGCGCAGGGTTTGTCCCGTCAGTATGCCAATACCATTGGTGTTATATTACCTGAAGCAGGCGGATCGTTCTTCGGCAACATTATTCAGGGTATTAACGAAACATTAATCAACACTCCCTATACAATTCTTCTCTGCTGTACAGAGAACAAGGCAGAATATGAGATACGCGCCCTTGACACCCTCAGGCAGCAGAAAGTAAGCGGAATTCTTCTTACCAGTTCCTCCGGTTTTTACGAAAATGACGATGCTTATAAGATCCGTCAGACATTAGAAAATTTTAATGTTCCTGTTGTACTGATTGACCGGACTTTGAAAAGTTCAAAATGGGATGGTGTATATTCCGATAACTCTACCGGCGCATATGTGGCAACAGAAGCTCTTCTTAAAAAAGGGTTCAAAAAAATAGGAGCATATATCAGCGACACAAGCCTTTCGATTGGAAGCAGTCGTTATAAAGGTTTTATTCAGGCTTTGTCAGATTATCATATTCCAATCATGGAAGAATTTATCATAACAGAAAAATATCCCGCTTCGATGCAGGATGTTTACTGGAAAACATGTGAATTGATTAAATCAGGAAATCTGCCGGAAGCTATCTTTCTCGGCAACGGCATTATTGCAAATGGATTTTATAAGGGTATTTTAGAGAAGGGCATTGTTCCCGGAAAAGACATCCATTGTGTAGGATTTGACTACAGTGAATTCCTTGATATCATAAATCTGCCGTACAGTTACCTGGAGCGTAATTCCAAACTGCTTGGTGAGACGGCTGCAAATTCCCTTTTGAAATCGCTTTCGAACCCTTCCGGTCTCCGGCAGGAATATATCATACCTTCCACCTTACATCTTGACAAAACGCTGCAATAAATCATTGTAATTATGAGATATTTTTCTTTCATCCAATAAATCCTTTTATCAGAGTATTACTGCTGATAAGGCTAAAATCCCAATAAAAGCAGACAATGTATCGATCTGATATCATTGTCTGCTTTTATTGGGATTTTAATACTAATTCTCCATGCTTTGTATTCTTATTTTCTAAATTCCACTGTCTGGCCGCTTTTGATAAAGTAGAATTTCAGCTCTATATCTGACGATGATGCCAGCTGTATGGCAATCTCCGCCATCCTGTCGTTCAGCCGATGATACACGGGTTTCATGGGAAGCGGCAGGCCCAGAATATATTCCCGTTCTCTTCCGGTGAGGCAGGCCAGCGCCTCCTGCAGCCGTTTTTCACGATCTCGACGCCAGGTGCCAAACGGGCAGAGTACGTAGGAATTTTCTTCCCCGTTTTCTTCAATCTTTTTTCTCAGAAAGACACATATTTTTGCAGCGCTCTGTTTCTTCATGCAGAGAACTTCCAGTTTTTCTTCCGATACCGGAAGGGTTTCCAGCAAAATACCCGTCTCAGTCATGCGCCGGTAAATCATCTGTTCCACTCTCGGCCTGGCAGTCGGAAAGGAAAGCTCCCGCAGTATCTGATCTGTAGAGTAACCCAGATCCACCAGATGGCGTACCGCGCCGCCGCAGGCTACATCGTGGGTAAAGTCTGCCAGTGCCTCCTCAAAGTATCTCGGTTTTTCTTTTTTTCCGGGAATCCCGGTCTGCCTCTCCTGTTCCTTCATTTTTTATCGTACCTCTTCCCGCCTGACTGATCACAGGCCAGGCACTCCTGCCTGACCGGTTCTGCCAGCATAAATCACTGCAGCTTTTCACAGTTTCCGTTGGCCGGATTGTCCAGCAGACCACCCGCTTCATCAAAGCGGGAGCCGTGGCAGGGACAGTCCCAGGAATGCTCTGTCCCGTTCCATTTCAGCGCACAGCCCATATGCGGGCAGCGTTTTCCGGTAATTGTCAGAAGATTTTTTACTGCCTCACAGCCATTCAGAAACAGCTGCGGTTTCAGCATACTTCTTGACGGGCAGAAAACCTCTGCCCATGGATTCTTTCGTTCAAGTATCAGATCGGTCAGGAGCATGGCTGATATCATGGATGAAGTTATTCCCCATTTGTTGAAGCCTGTTGCCACATAACAGTTCTTCATGTGCGGAGAATACGGTCCGATATAAGGTATTTTATCCAGGCTCATACAGTCCTGTGTCGCCCAGAATCCGATCTCATTTGCCAGTGGATAGTATCTTTTCGCAAAGTCTCGGAGTTCCTGCCAGTTACCGCCGCGCTTTCCCGTTCGATGATCACCGCCACCCACAAAAAGAAGATCACCGTAATTCCGAAAGGACATCCCGTACTTGGATTCATCCACATACATTCCGTCCAGATCGGCCGCATGTTCCAGCGCAATAACGTAGGAACGGTGCTGATACAGTTTCAGAAAGTACATGCCATGCTTATTATCCACAGGAAAATGCGTGGCAAAAATTGCTTTCTGAAATGCAATGGTTCCACGATCTGTGACAGCAGTTTTTTCTTTCAGTTCCTTCACAAAAGAGTGTTCATAAATGTTCAGTGACTTCACAACAGATGCCAGAAACTTCAGCGGATGAAATTGTGCCTGGTTTTCGAAAGCAATGGCCCCGGCTACCGGGAAAGGAAGTTTCGTCTCGTCCAGTATGCTGCCGGAAATGCCCAGATGTTCCAGTGCCTCCGCCTCTTTTTCCAGCTTTCTGCGATCCTTCAGAGAATAGACGTACGCAGTTTTATACTGAAAGTCACAGTCCACATGTCGGCACAAATCTGAATATTCTTCCAGTGCTTTCTGATTTGCCTGCAGGTACATGGCCGCTTTCTCTTTTCCGACGCTTCTCAGAAGCTGATGATAAATCAGACCATGCTGTACTGTAATTTTGGCCGTTGTATTTGCTGTAATCCCCGCCCCGATGCTTTTCCCTTCTGCCAGAATATAATCCACACCCTTTTTCTGCAGATAATACGCACATAGAATCCCGGCCATCCCGCCGCCAATGATCAGTACGTCTGTCTTTTTGTCCCCTTCCAGAACCGGAAAACGGGGCAGGGAAACCGTTTCACTCCAAATGGAACGCATTCTGATACCGCCCTTCCGACTTTCAACCGGAAAATCTGTTTTCCTTAGTCTGTCCGCAGAGCGGTATTTTATTCTTCTCGCATACAGAAGACACCCTCTTTTGTCAGAAATCGGGGCTGATCTCCAGAACAACATACTCACAGTGACCTTCCGTCCGGATAGGGTATCCCCATCCTGTAAAGCCGGATGTCACAACCACCGTACAGCCTCCGATCTGATACTCGCCATAAGTCAGATCGCCCATCAGCCTTGTAACTACACCTACCGGCCAGATCTGCCCGTCATGGGTATGTCCCGATACCTGCAGATCCACGCCCTGACTGTCATTCTCCTGTGCACCAACCGGCTGGTGGTCTGCCACAATGATGTATTTCTCCCGGTCTGCGCCGTTTAAAACAGTCTCTGTGGAAGCGCGTCCTGAATTGTCACCCCATTTTGCATCTGCCCTTCCTGCCAGTACCAGTTCACCATTGATTTCCACACAGTCATCTTCCAGGATTGTGATATGATTCGCCACTATCGCTGCAGACAGCTCCTCCGGGGTATAGGATGGACTGGCGGTGTAGGGCTGCCGGTCATGATTTCCATACACATAACAGACGCCATATTTCGTATCCAGCTGTCCCAGAATCTGAAAGCAGAGTTCCATGTTTTCTCTGGTAGTTCCTTCCTCCACGATATCACCGCAGAGAATGACGAAATCCAGTCCTTCCTGATTTATCTCTTCCACTTTCTTCTGCAGAACAGCAGCATCCTGGATGGTACCAAAATGAAGGTCGGCCAGAAGGCCCATTTTGTATGTGCCAATCTGCTTTTGGGTACTGATCCGGTACTCCGTCCGCACCACGTGCTGCATATTATAGTATCCGTACCCCAGAAGAAGCAGCGCTGCTGCCAGCGGGATAGCGCCGCTTCGGTACAGCCTGACAAAGACGGACCGTAAACGCCCTCCTGAAGTTTTATGCTCAGCTGATTTCGTCAGTATTCTTATGACTGACGCGGCGAGATCACACAGCATGGAAAGCACGAAAAAGTGCAGCAGAACAAGGGCCGTTACGCTCCGCAGATTGCTGCAGAGGAATGTGACCAGCAGAGCCGACAGGAGCCGAAATAGATTTCCCCTTCTGCTTCCGTTATCTCTCTTCCGGAATCTGAGGATTCTTCCCGCTAAAAAATACGTATAAACACCGAATATGGATGAAAACAGGAAAAAAATGAGTCTTAGCATAATCTGATTCTCTCTACTGATCCAGCTGGTATCCGTTCGGATCTCTGGAAAACTCTACCTTCGCAAGAAACGCCGCATTCGTATACTCATACGTGTTCATGACTCTCTGGGCATACGCTTCCGTAAACTCTTCCGGTTGTATGGTGCCGTGATACCACGGTTTACTGTTAAAATAATTCTGCAGCTCCCAGGATTTAAACAGTCTGCCTCTCCGGGCATAAATCTCATTCTTGGCATAATTGATCTGCTGAAGGCTGAGGTTCTGCACGTCTGCCTCCGTCAGATACACCCTGTCACT
Organism: Candidatus Choladocola sp.; assembly: GCA_034093895.1. GTDB lineage: Bacteria > Bacillota > Clostridia > Lachnospirales > Lachnospiraceae > Choladousia. The sequence continues at coordinate 15,733 of JAXEBU010000099.1, forward strand.
TTTCTCAATCACATAGTCACTGCTTCCTGTTGTATCTGCAGTGCCTCCGGATGTATTTGTCACGCCGCCGGATGTGTTCGTTCCGTTTCCGGCCGCACCTTGCACGCCGGATGTGTTCGTTCCGGAAGGAACAAGAACCAGCTCATTTGAAGCACCCGTTCCGGTTCCTGCTCCGGCATTTCCTGCTCCGCCGGAATTCTGCGGTGTCTGTGCCTGCGCAGTACTGTTCTCGCTGAGCTTACTGTACTGGTACGTGCCGTCCTCCTGAATCCGGATAAAGAAAAAGGTTCTGTTTTCCTTCGCCGGCAGAATCATGTACAGCACATTGTCATACACGCCCCACTGAATGTTCTGCATGATGTGGTAAAAGCCGGAGGAATCCGGCACAAAGGGAAACAGAATCTGCCGCTGTGACAGATCCATATCAGGGCAGAGATAAAAACGCAGACATTTTGGAGAAGCATTCTCATCCGCATACACCACCAGCAGATTGTCGCCGAAAGGAATCACAAAATTACCGGTCAGATCTTCCACCTGATAGATCTTTCCCGGAGAACCGTAAACCGTTCTGACAGGCCACGTTCCTGTCATCGGGTTGATATCCGCAAAAGCCAGATACTCAATCTGTCCGTTCGATGTCACATAACCGGCTCCATCACGGGAATCCACGCTCATATTCAGGCGGTAAACGCCGGACTTTGTGAATGTAACCATATGAGGCAGCCAGCAGTAAATATCCTTCGCCACGCAGACTGCCATTTCACCGCTGCTCAGATCCTTCCGGGAAATCCGCCATACATCCGTGCTGGCCGGAACCGTTTCGTCCTCCTCGTTGAATAAAAGCAGATAAAGGTATCCGTCTTCCGCCTGCACAGCGGAACCTGTCACATCTTCATCCACCTTACAGATCACATGTGTCTCGCCCGAAGGAATATCCCGCGCGTAAACGATGTACTCATCTATCAGAGAAACACCGTAAATAAGTGTGTCCTCCACACGCTGCAGTATCTCAGATCCCCAGGTACCATCCAGTGCATAGTCTGCCCTGTTTGTCCGGTAACCGGTATCGCTCACATGAAGCTCTTCAAGGCTCATTCCCGCACTGGTAACCTGCGTTACAAAGCAGTAGTCATCATAAAAATTCAGAGAATCATAACACCAGTCACTGACTCTTCGCATATCCGTCCCATCCATTCTGATCCGGTACAGAAATTTGTTATCTCCTTCGTTGGTCCACATATTCGCATCAAAATAAATATAATCCCCGTCTATGGCAAGGCCGTCATTGAAATAAGTCACATTGTAATTGTTCGGATTACACCGCTGATCCTCAAAGTCACAGATGGAAATCAGATCCCGGACTTCAGATGCCATACAGTCAGCACCGCCCTGCATGCTCATCATGGTCACGATTCCTGCAGTCAATATCGCGATTTTTCTCCATAAGCTGTTTCGTTTTTTCTTTCCGTTCATTTCCCTCCTGCTCCTTTCTTTTGCCTTTTCATTTATTATAGCTTTATCCTGATATTTCCTCAACCATATTTCCGTTTTATGGAAGGAGAAAAGTTGCCACCGCACCTGAAATCTGTTAATATAAAGAAAAACGGCGTTTACTATTTTGTGAGGTGTTGTTCATGAAAGGAAAACAGGAAAATGGTCCGGAGACTCCCGCCAACAGAAATGAGGAGCCGCACCCTGTATGGCATTGCAGTACATACTGCCGCAAGGTACGCCACATTTACTGCAAAGGCCAGGAGTACGTAAAAGAGGATGCGCCTGATCTGTGTCCCTACTTTGATGAGATGTTGTATTAAGCGCCAGAGAGAAAACCCTCTGCATCCGTCTTCCGTTCAGCAGACACGGAAAACCGGTGCAGAGGGTTTTCTGTTACAATTTATTATGCTATGGGAATCTGAATTTCCGATAGCCAGTCTTCTTCTCTTTCTTTATTCCAGACACCGTCGATATAGCATTCCCTGATATTGCCGCAAATCTCAAATCCATTTTCTTCGATATATTCCAGAATGACAGCATACGTCTCCGCAAAGCGGTCGTAGCTTCCCCTGTGATAAATGCAGGCTGCCTTCACTTCCGGCAGATTCTGAAAATGAATCAGAGAGGAGCCTTCCTTTTTTTCGCGGACTGCTTCACATATCTCAACCAGAATGTTTTCCTCATGATATCCCGGTTCCAGATACTGGGTAAAACAGTATTCCGGCAGTGCGCATTCACATCCCAGGCGTTCCATTTCCGCCCCCATTTCCGGCATCAGGTCAAAAAGAGCATCATAAGAACGGATTCTGTGCTGCACAGATGCCACCGTTACCGCCGGAACAGTTTTAATCAGCACGGGAAACTCCAGGGCACTGCACTGATTCGTCATATAACCGTCAAGCACTGCCATCTGGCGTGTCAGCTCAGCAATCTGTGCCATCAGTCCCGCCTTTTTCTGCAGCAGAAACTGCCTTTCATCCGCCCCCTGACCGAGACGTCTGATTTCATCCAGCGTAAATCCTGCGTGCTTCAGGGCAGTAATTCTGTGAAGATCTGCCATCTGTCCCATCGTATAATATCGATATCCGGTCACACCATCTACATGAGCCGGAGCCAGCAGCCCCTGCTCTTCGTAAAACCGGAGTGTTTTTACCGTAATATGATTCATTGCCGCAAACATTCCGATCCGATACAGGGAAGACGGTTTCCTCTCTTCCCCGCAATCATGCTTTTGATACATTCTCATATTCTGATCACTCCCACCTGAAAGTACCCACGGCTGTCAGTACGCACGCCGCTGTAATAACGAGAAGAATTACTGCCTGCCAGAGAGATTCCGACTGCATCGATCCCATACTGGCCGATTTCATCAGACGAATCCCGACGCCAAGAGGCAGCACTCCCGCAACTGCCTGCAGCTGTTCCGGAAAAAGCTCACACGGTATCGTCGCTCCCGCCAGAAACAGCATCGGAAAATACAGGACTGTGGTGGCAACATTCATGGCTTTTACCGTTTTACACAGAGCAGCAACCAGCAGGCCGATGGAGAACATGGCCATCATGGTCAGAAACCAGGCACCGCAGAAAACTGCTGCATTTCCCTCCATCCGGTATCCGAATACGAACCATGCTGTCATTCCGACTAAAACAGCAGAAAGCATTGCCATCACGCCGCTGCTCAGTACATTTACTGCCATTATACGCGCCGGGTTGCAGGGACTGCAATAGATATGCTTCAGTATTTTCTTGTCACGGTAATCCACCAGCACAATGGGAATACTCATAAAAGCACTGCAGCAGATTCCCACAGCCGTCACGGAGGCAAAAGCACTCTGCAGATACGTCATACCGCTGATTCCCGCCTGCTGATTTCCGCCAATAAAACCAATCATCAGCATCGCCGCCACCGGCATACAGAGATTAAAAATAAATACATCTCCACTTCTGAAAAAAAGCTTCTGTTCTATCTGATACAGTCTGAAAAAACGTCTCATACTTCTACCTCCTCCCCCATATACCAGAGATAAGCATCCTCCAGATTATGAAACGGAGAGCCTTTGATCACCTCATCCACCGTTCCCTCCGTAATCTTTTTCCCCTTCCGCAGCAGGCAGATGCGGTCACAGAGCGCCTCTGCCTCCTCCATATAGTGGGTTGTCAGAAAGATGGTCATCCCCCTGTCCTTCAGGTGCTTCAGCGTTCTCCACACCTCTCTTCTGGCTGCCACATCCAGCCCTGTTGTCAGTTCATCCAGAAAAACCAGTTTTGGTCTCCCCATCAGCGCAAGTACTACCGAAAGTTTCTGTCTTTCTCCGCCGGACAGTTTCATAACCGGGCTCTTTACCATCTCCAGCAGCCCGAACTGATCCAGCAGTTCCAGGTAATCCGCAGGTGATTTATAAAATGTGGCATATTCCTGACATAGTTCTCCCACACGGATCGCAGCCTGATACGCAGAAGACTGAAGCTGCACTCCAGTTTTCTCAAAAATCTTCTTTCTGTTTCGCGCCGCATCCATATCCCAGATAACAGCCGTACCTGCATCGGGACGTTTCAGACCCAGAATCATATCGATTGTCGTACTTTTTCCGGCCCCGTTATGGCCCAGCAGACCGAACACCTCCCCCTGATTTACAGAAAAAGAGAGATTGTCCACCACCTTCCTCCCGTGGAAGGATTTTGTAAGTTCATTTACTCTGATACACGTTTTCTGCATAAAAAATCCTCCTTGTATGATCTACAAGAAGGATTCTATACGCTCCCCTAAAGGGGAGAGTCAAGAGCTGTTTTATAATTATCACATATTTTTATTTCTGTACAGCATTGCATCCGCCTCCTCTATAACATCCCGGATATGAGAAACCGAATTATCATAGTAGGCGTATCCCATGGAAACACCCGGCATTTTTTCGTCTTCCTTCTGTACTGTTTTTATTGCATCCGCAAACTGCCGGTTCAGTTCCTCTGTTTTATCAATACCATTCTGCAGAATCACACAGAACTCATCACCGCCGATGCGATAGCACAGACCATACCTGCCATAGACGTTCCGCAGCTGCTGCGCAACCGTCCTCAGGCACACGTCACCCTTCGAATGGCCGTACGTATCATTGACCTGTTTGAATTTGTCGACATCAAAAAACAGAATCGCAGCCCGTGAGCCGAGGTCGGCAATACTGACATCGTAGCATCTGCGATTTAAAAGCCGCGTAACCGCATCCACCTGAAGCATGTTTTTGTAATAACGAATATAAAACAGCATATTTCCGACAGCAATACACAGGTAGTCAATCCGGATGCTGGAATAAATAAACTGGATGCCAATGCCGACGATCAGCATACATAATGTCCACACCAGAACACTGTCAATGCCGATCTGATATGCTTTTCCATTACGAATAATACTGACAAAACAGTAAATCAGCGACATCAGAAATGCTGCCACATAAATCAGGTACAGTGCCTCACGATGGTAGATATTCTGAGGATCAACCCGGAAAACCCAGCCAAAATACGCAGCGGCACATTCAAACAGTCCATGAGCTGCAACCAGGAAAGCTGCGAGTTTCGGCCTTTTTGCATCTCCATAGGCAATGGCCGCAGCAACTCCGATAGCCGGAGCAAAACTGAATTCAATCAGCTTTGCTATTTTATGCAGCAAAATGAAAGTAGCAGGTGCGCCGTTTGTGAGTACACCAATACATTCGCCCAGTGCAGCAACCGCAATCAGCAGACAGGTGATCACGGACTTTATCTTTGTTCCCTCTGTGATAAGGCGGTTTGTCATAACATCCGCTATGGTTATGATCAGAAAAAAGAGGGTCATTAAAATTACTGCCGTATACAGATCAAACAAATTTTATCCTCCTGTATTCTCTGTACTGTTTTCAGGTTTCACGCCGGCCGTTCCATGTAAGCCGGTAAAAATCCAGTCAGAATCAGTTACATTTTATCAGAATACAGTCAGAATGAATAGGCATGTTTATGTAAAATTTTCTATATTTTTACCGCAGTTCACCGGGCACTCCTCTTCATTGGTTCATTTTAATTACAACATTCCCGGCAGCATCCACATCCGCAGCCGTTCGTATGGCCGTTTCCAGCTCATCCAGAGAAAATTCACGGGTAATCACTGTTTCCAGATTCCATCTGCCGCAGGTCATTATTTTCTGCACATCCCACACATCTTCCGGCATATATCCGCCGGAACCGATAAGGCTTTGCTGCGCGTAAGTCATATGCAGTAAATCCAGTTTTCTGGGGACATTGTTGACCGCTACCGATACAAACCGGCTCTCGATTTTTCCATAACGGAAAAAATCTTCCAGAATACTCTCAGCTCCTGCGGCGTCCAGCCAGCAGTCGATATCTGCCGTTTCCCCGGTTAAGGATGGCGCCGTTCCAAAGAAAGTTTTCGCGTGAGACACAAAGCTTTCTCTTCCGGGATTACACGTTTCAAAGCCAAGATTTTCTGCCAGATGCAGGCGATAGTCCGAAAAATCACAGATCATCACTTTATCCATCCCGAAATACTGAAAGGCAACCGCAGCAGCAATCCCGATGGTCCCGCATCCAAATACTACGGCAGACTGACCTGTCTGATACTTCTTGTCTCCATTCGGAATCATTCCCCTTCTGGCAGCCCTGCAGCCCACAGTAAAGGGTTCGATCAGGCAGGCAAGACGGTCGGAGATCCTTTTATCTACCGGATAAAGAGAATGATTCTTTTTCGCTTCCGGTATCAGAATGTACTCAGAAAAACCTCCGATGGTTCCGGCACGCTTTGTATCGTTTTTGGCATACAGGGGATAGGGATAGACCCGTTCCCCCACAGAAAACTCCGAAACATTTCTGCCGACTCTGACGACCTGTGAAACTGTTTCATGTCCAAACTCTCCGCCGACTGTTACTTTATGTCCCGTATCCGGTCCATGAAAAAATACTGCCACGTCTGTTCCGCAGATACTGGAATACAGATTTTTCACCAGAATATCGTTATCCCCGACTTCCGGCAAATCCATCTCCTTCAGCTCTATTTGTTCTTTTCCCAGATATATTCCTGCTTTCATCTTTTTTTCCCTTCTCTCCATGCTGCATCACACAGCACTGCATCACTGCAATCACGTGGTCCACAGAATCTGCACAATCCGCTTTCAGCCATTCCGTGATAACTGCCATCAATCCGCTGACGTAAAATGCCATCATGTATTTTCTGTCCTGTTCCGGAACCTGAAACCGTTCCAGAATCGGTGTGAAAATATGTTGAAACATCCTGTTGTATGTGGTTTCTGCCTGAAACAAAGCCGGATTCTTTACAGCTGTACAAAACAGCCGTTTCCGGTCTTTGATATAACCCAGATACGGCCGCAGGTACTCCGGCGTCACCAGATATAATTCATCCAACGGACAATCCGTCTTCAGTTTTGCAGCAACTCCATATTCGCCCGGTTCCATATACGCTAAAAACTGTCGGTTCAGATGCCGGATACATTCTGTCAGAAGATCACTTAACGTTTCATAATGAAGATAAAAGGTAGAGCGGTTGACTCCGGCTTCTTCACAGATTTCTTTTACTGTGATATACTCAAAATCCTTTTTCTCCAGCAGCTTCAGAAATGCTTCATCCATCCTGACTGCCGTATTGAAATACTTGCTTTCCGATTTATTCAAAGCCTGATACCTTCTTCCTTTTTCCGATGGCATGCAGCAGTACATATGCAGCAGTTTCTCATTAGCCCATTGCTTTTTTCACCACTTATTCTTCGCTGATTTCTTTCGCAAGCTGTATGATTTCATAAGCATATTTCTCTTTGCCTTTTTCCAGCATTTTTTTGTACACAGGGTAATTGATCCCCATGCCCAGAAGACCGAAAATACCTATAATAATTCCAAGTACGAACATGGTGACCGTACCGTTTCCGATTACTCTCATGGACAAACACATTCCAACACCTGTCACAAGAGAAGAAATAATGCCAAAAGTGTACACAAAAACAGTTGCAGGAAGCTTTGCTCTTGCATCCAGTTTACGAAGTGCAACTACTTTTGAAGCATTCTTCGGTGCATATTCATTGGCAAGCTGTTCTGCATAGATTTTATCTGTATTCATGGCTTATTGCCTCCTTTATTTTGATGTCTCTATCATACATGAAATATAATCGCAGCAGAACAACACAGAAGGACAGAAATGTTGCATTCAGCCTGTTCCCACTTTCCCGAAATGCCGTTCCATTTCCTCCACGATATCCTGAATGCTCTCTGCCAGATCGGCATGAATACCTGCTGCTCTGCGTCCAAAATCTTCCGGCACAGCTGCCTGTTCCAGATTCAGTCTTATGAGACTTATATTATCGCATTCTCTTACAAGCTTTTCAAATGGAAAACGGATAATTGTCGGGGTGTTAAAGCCTACTCCCAGTTCCAGAAGAACAAGCTTTTTATCCATGGCTTCCGACAGGTAAGCCGAAAATCTTTCTTCTGCCTCATACCAGGTACTATCCTGGACAAAAAAATGATCCTTGCGGAGATTCATGTCCATTGGTCCGCCGCAAACGGGACATTTCGGAACCAGCTCAGAAGGAATCTTGCAGTCTTTTCTTGCCCGATCCATCTGATGAAACAATTCTGATGCATCATATGTTTTATTATGGCATCCTCTGCCGCATTGGATATGGAAATAATCTCCTTGGGTACAGAAAATCTTTTCCTCCGACAGCCCTGCTTTTACAAACTGGGCGTCTGCATTGGTGCTTAACACAAATACTTTTTTATCGGATAATGCATCCAAAAGAAGCTTATGGAGGGGTGTCACATCCAGATTGATTCCTGCCAGCAATGCCTGTTTCGACCAGTATCCCCAATAGCTTTCCTCATCCGGAAAGGGATAAAAGCCTGCAAAGTACATATCCTGCATATACGGACCTTTCCCGTATTTTTTTTGGAACTCTCCGAAGTTTTCTTCAAAGAATTTTCCGCCATACTGTGCTCCGGCAGCCGTACTCATTCCGGCCCCTGCTCCGATCAGCACATACTCTGCATTTCGTATCATTTCGGCAGCGTCTTTTATCTGCTGGTCATAAGGGGTGTATTGATTGATATAGTCCTTTGCAGGTGTCCCGCAGAGAAAAGCTTCAAATGTTATTTTCTTGTTTGGAGACTTCATCCATTTCACAAGCGTCACCCTCTATCTTAACAGTTCCCTGTAGATTTCTTCATCCTGATCTTTGAACACATTAAAGACCACCTTAATGGAACTGTTTGTTTTCTCTTTATATTCTTTTACTGTTTTCACTGCAATCTCTGCTGCACGTTCATTTGGAAACATAAATACCCCTGTTGAAATACAGCAGAACGCAATGGAGTCCACATCATTTTCATCTGCAATTGCAAGGCAGGATTTATAACATGACTCCAGCAATTCCTCATGCTTTTCCGTCAGTTTTCCCTGCACGATCGGACCTACCGTGTGAATCACGTAATCACAGGGAAGATTATATGCGGGAGTAATCTTTGCCTGACCGGCTGGTTCTTCATATCCCTGTTCTTCCATAATCTGAGCACATGTAAGTCTCAGTTGAATTCCGGCATAGGTATGGATACAGTTATCAATGCAGTTGTGGCACGGCTGATAACAGCCTGTCATACCGCTGTTGGCAGCGTTTACAATTGCTCCGACCTTAAGTCTTGTGATATCTCCCTTCCAGATACAGATATCCGGCTGCATCTCTTCCATATCCGCAAGTGTCACAACACCCTTTTCCACACTGACTTGCTGTAAATATTCATCCTGCACACTTAAAAATTCCTCGTCCATCGCATCCGGCATCCGGATATTCATAAGAGAACGGAGCAGCATTTTCTGATCGTCGGCACCTGTCGGTATCCGCATATTACTGTATCTCTGCTGCTCCTTTAATAATCTCTCAATCAGAAATAAGCGTTTTTCACTCTGATTCATCTCTTCATCTTCTTTCAATGGCTTTTACCGGACAGTTCTCATAACAGTTTCCGCAGTGAAGACAATGATTCTGGTTGATCGCAAAAGGCATGCCTTCCTCTATACACCTCTGGGGACATATTTCTCTGCACGTTCCGCAGCCGATACAGCTTTCTGTTATAAAATATCCTTTTTCTTTCAGTTTAACATCTCCTAATCGGTATGTCTCCCGAAATATCGGATTCACACCAAGATTAAAATACTCGATTTCAGCAGTATCAATGCAAAAGATAATTCCTATGCTTCTGGTATCTCCCGGATACACATTTGCAAGATACGGCTGTTCTTCGAAGATTTTATCTCTCCACTTCATCTGTTCCTCTTCGGGAACAGCATATGCTTTTCCTGACAACCGGATCATTTCTTTGTATTTAGTATAACACAGGATCTGAACTCTTCCATCCTCCAGCAGTTCTTTACAAAAATTTTTCCCTCTTGCGGTAAAGAAATATAACGCATCCGGTTCATAGTGAATGGCACTGATATTTCTGATCTGCGGTGCACCATCACTGTCCACGGTTGCAAACGCAAGCACACCGACCAATTCCATTTTCTTAAGACATGTTGCCAGATCCATACGGTACCTCCTGCTCAATGATCTTTATTCTGCCGGGTTTTCCTGGTTTACGGTGCGTCTGCTCTTTCGAGACAAAGCTTCCGGCTAAATGCGTACGGTCAAAATTAGCCATATTCATTTTTCCTACACGAGACGCCAGTTCTTTGTTATGAATCGCAACCATCATGCTTCTCTGCCCACCGCCTGCATTTGGAGCAAAATTACCAGCTTCCAGAATTATCTCAAGTTTCTCTCTGCTTATCTGCTCATTCGTATATTTTCTGATAGAATGCCTTGCCTTGATCAAATCCATTAACATGGTAGTTCCTTTCTCGCCTCCCGGCTCGGTCGGTTCTTAACGCTGTCCACCGGACAGCAGAACCCCGGTTATCTCATTCTTTGTTTTCCAGCACTGCGGATCTGCTCCATAGAAATCTCCATTTGTTCCATTGGCAACAGCAGGGCAGCCTCTGCACCATGATTTCAATTCGCACTTACTGCACTTCGTGAATTTATCATACTCTCTATAGTTTTCCATCTGACAGATCCATACATCTGCCAGCCTGTCCTCAAATACATTTGCCACCTTACTGTTCGTAACCCTTCTGCAAGCCATCACATCACCATTTGACGAAATCGTGATATGGCAATTGCCACAGTTACAGCCACCATAGATCATGCCTTCTTTTGCATTTAAAGGCAGTTTAAACTGTCCTGTCTCATATTCGTAAAGAGTCCACAGGTGGTCCTTTGGAGTGGTATCATTTAAGTAGAGTCGTAAAACTCACCAAATCTAATATAAGGAGTTGATTCTATGCTGACAAAAGAAGAATTGCCGGAGTGCCCGGTTGCCACTACCGTCGCCCTGATTGGAAGCAAATGGAAATTGCTTATCATAAGAAATCTGTTAGAACGCCCCTGGCGTTTCAACGAACTGAAGAAGGATCTGGAAGGTATCAGTCAGAAGGTACTCACCGACAGCCTCCGTGCTATGGAAAAGGATGGTCTGATCACAAGAACTGTTTTTCCGGAAGTTCCGCCAAGAGTTGAATATACCTTAAGCGATTTAGGAAAGTCCCTGAAACCTATTCTCGATTCTATGGTTGAGTGGGGAAATGCATATAAAAAAATGCAGTGAAAGAAACCTGCAGTGTCTCTGTATCACAGAAATTCCCACAGGTTTCTTTTGCCTGCACTGTTTACTTTTTCTTCGGCCCCGGCAATTCTCCATACACTGCATTCAGAACGGCTTCTATTAATTCTGTACTCCCTACATCATTTTTTTCGTAGAGATATCACCTGTTCTTTGAACACTGTCCACCACATAATCATGAAACGCTTTCGATAAGGCCATTTATTGCACCACTTTCTTAACGGGATGTCTGATCACAGTTTTCCATTTCTCCGGCGGAGTCTTCCTGGCATCAGACATATAAATCTCATGATGAAGTCTTCTGTCACTCAGATCATTTTCGTAACCATTTTCCGCAAGATATGCATCCATAACAGCAACAGTCGCAGGCTCATCGTCAAACGGTCCTATATGCATGATCTGAACACAAAGCCCTTCTTCCACAGTGAAAAACTCTGCTCCGGAACAATCCATTTTCTTCTTTTCCGAAGCTGTTTTCACCGCCCAGTCGAAATCTGCCTTCGTGACAAAATCAGGGAGTCTGATCACAGAAATCCAATGGAAGGTGTCCTTATTGCTGTAATCCACACCCGTCACATGATCCTGCCACCAGAAACCTTCCAGCGGCGGCACCACATACTCATAGTAACCTTCAATTTTATAATTTGTTTTGTAACTCATTTTCAACGTATATGCCACCGCATAAAGCACGCCAACCGCCTGCTGGTATGCACCACCTTCTTCGTTTGGATTCCCCTTACCACGAACAGCAATATAATTTGCCTTTGGAATATTCACGATCTCCGGTTTTTTCTTTGGCATATAAAACTCTTTATACTCCTTTTTAAAATCGAATGCCATATCTACTGCTCCTTCCAGAATCCGCCCTTATGGAAATTCTCATTTCCAAGAGGCGTGGCTGTCAGTCGGAACATTACACATCCATCCGGACATACAATATCCTTTACATATTTGCTGCTGCCCCCAAGATTTTCAAGATCACCGCCGCTTCTGACTGCCTCCATAAGCGGATAAAGCATCATCATTGTCTTTGAACAGATTCCCTGTCCGTCACAATTCACCGGACACCCATATGTACATGAATATTTGTCTCCGACTTCTTCTCCATTCCTGCAGTAATGCTCTGTGTGATCCCCCCGCAGGAAACCGGTAACCTCTATCTCAAATTCATATTCTTCGTTATACCATTTTTTCATCGTCTCTGACTCCTCCTCTTTGTTTCCAGGTCATGGCTTGTGATTTTCCCCGCTTTGAATATAAATCAGTCACTCTTGTTGTATCGTCTGCATAAGTCTGAAAAAGTGTTCTGCTTTTCCGGTACTGAAATATGCATACCATGCTTCCAGTGTTTCATCACGAAATACATGAAGATTGTTCAGAATCTGCTTCGCCATAAGTAATCCGCCGGTGCATCCTGCCGTAATAAGATTGTTATTTACAACAGATGGCTCATCAATGTAATATTTCTGTCCCTTATAATCAGGGCACATCATATCGAGAAATCCAACTCCATTACTTGTATGTGGTCTTTCATTAAGCAACCCCTTCCCTGCAAGTGCCACAGTAGCTCCGCATATTGCAGCAACTGTGGCTCCAGCCTCCAGAAACGCTTCAGCCTTTTCAAGGATTGTTTCATGTCCGGAATCACTCCATGTATCCGAACCCGGCAAAATCAACATATTGGACTTATCAATTATCACCTTGTCTGTTGTACAGTCAGGCAGGATTGTAAGTCCCCCCATAGAGTGTATGGCTTCCTCCGTGTTGCCAACTGTTTTTACTTCGATTTCCGGTGCGTCTTTTCTGAAAAATCGTTTCGAATGCAATTCCGCCATAACATTTCCGATTTCCCAATCTGCCAAAGTTTCCATCACGTAAACATATACTGTTGCCATTGTTTTCCTCCCTCAGTGCGATATCGCATACCTCCCGGCAATTTCAGAAGTGATATGGAGAAGTTCCTCTCTGACAGACTCCGGTTCAAGAACCGTGACCTTATCCCTGCATGAAAGCATCCATGATATCAGACCATCTTTATCCGTATACTCATGTTCAAACAGTAATGTCCCGTCATCCTGTACCTGAAAAGATTCTGGTCCGAATTCTTCAATCAGATGCCATTTCATTGATGCATCAAAAACAGCTTTAACTTTTATATCTCCCCGGAATATCTTCTCTGTGGACAGATCAGGCATCGGTACTTCGCGTTTTGTCACATCTGCCTGTGTCTGAACAAGCCTGTCCATACGATTCAGCTTGAACATGCGAAAATCTTCCCGCAGCCTGCACCAGCCCCAGACATACCAGCTGGCCCATTTGAAAATCAAAAAATACGGCTCAACCTTTCTTACACTGTCTCCACCTGGTGCATAATAATCGAAACTGATCACTTTTCTCTTCTCGATTGCCGTTTGAATAATTTCGATTTTCCAGGATAAGGACTCCTTATGCCAGGATGACAAGTCAATCAGTATGGATTCACTTCCGCTTACATATTCAGATGAACCGGCCCTGATTTTCTCCATAAGCTGACTGTAGTAGTGGCTGCCGCTTACGCTGTCCAGGCTGCGTAACCCTGCTATTATCATCTGCATATCTCTGGATGTCAGAATCGTTCTGTCCATCCGATATCCATTCATTATGCGGATACCGCCACCGACGCCCTGCACAGTACTGACAGGAATGCCGGCTTTACACAGAGCCTCGATGTCTCTGTTGATGGTTCTTCTGGACACTTCAAACTTTTCTGCAAGGTAAGGTGCTGTAACTTTTTCCTCCTGTAACAGTACGGACAAAATCCCGATAAGCCTGTCTATCTTCATGACATTTCTCACTTTCTGTCTTATCATACCACCCAAAACACGTCAACAATATGTCATGTTTATCATGGTTTTCGCAAAATTCTCCTGTATTTTCATTCTTCACTCGCAAAACTCAGCTTTTACGTTGATATATCCGTCTGGCTGTTGCAGGAAAGCAGTACAACTTTCCTAACCTGTGTATCATTGTCCAAGCTCATGTCTTCCTCAATAATTGGGAGCTTGAATTTGATGGACTTGATCCACTGCCCGTTGGGCTGGCGTATCCTGCAGGACATAAACACGTTCCATTATTTATAAAGTCTGTATTGTCATTTCAAACCAAAACTCGCAGCCTTCTTCGCACGTAACGCCAAATTGTGCCTTATGAGCACTCAATATTTCTTTTGCAATAGAAAGTCCAAGCCCTGAAACAGTATCTTTATTCTTCCGGTTTCTTGCTGTATAGTATTTTTCCCAAATATAAGGAATTTCCGCTTCCGGTATTCCTGGTCCAAAATCCTTAACAGAAAACCGGATGCTGTTATTCTTCGCACTCAGTTTAATAATAATATGTTTCTGACTGCCGGTATGATCGATCGCATTATCAATAAAATTATAGATTACCCGTTCAAGCTGTCTCCGATCCCCTCTCACACACTTCCCCGGCTCGATTATTTTATCAATCACATAGCCCTGTACCTTCCACAACTCATCAAACTGATTTGCCACACAATCAGCCATTTCACTGAAATCAAACTCTTCCATTTGTAATTTCAGACCATTTGACTGCATAGAGGAATATTCCAGTATTTCGTTCACCAAAGCCGTAAGACGATCCGCCTCCCGTTGAATGACAGCTAAATCATGATTCCGCGTCTGCTCGTCCTTCCAGGAAAACTCCTGAAGCATTTCCGCATACCCTTTCATCATAGTCAGCGGCGTCCTCAAATCATGAGAGACACCGGCCAACAGCTCACGCCGAGAATTTTCCAGTCTCTCTAAAGAATGGAAAGTCTCATTTAATGTCTCTGCCAGATCATCAAGCTCCGTACAAAATCCTGCTTTTTCCACCATGTTAAACTTTCCCTGTGAGATTCTCCTTGCCTGAAAGGCCAGTTCCTGAATTGGCTTTTCAAATCTCCGTGCCAAAAAGAAAGCGAGTACAAAAGCAAGCACAAATGACAGAATAGACACCCACATCAGCTGTATCTGCAAAATTCCCGTTGTCGCATCAACGGTTTCCAATGGCATACTGATACACAGGATTACATCTTTCTCCGGAAATACGTTACATGTACTGAGTCTTGTGGCAGAAACATAGGCGCTGCCATCAGAAGTAATATATTCTATGCTGGTGTTATCGGACACCAAAAGCTGTGAAATCAGCTCCATATGACTGTAGGGGAGATTCCGAATTGCTCCCTGTTCCCAACTCATGGAGCCTTTATCTGAACGATAGGGATTTTTGCTGCTGTTATTTTCATCTTCTGCAGCACTATACAGTGTACTGTATTCGTCCACGCTGTATAAAACCTCACCGTTTTCATCAGTCAAAAAGATTAACAGCGAATTTTTCATGGCTGTTTCATCAATTCTTGCAAGGATATCCGCCCCATCCTGATAGCTGATAATTTTCTGAACCGCCTTATTCAGATTGGCAATAGCCATCCTGGAATAAAAGCTTTGCAGAAAAACAGTTTGAATCAGCCACAAAATCACAAATATAATTGCAGCAAATAAAATAAAGTATGACCACAATTTGATTCCGAAAGATTTACGCCTGATCTTCAAATTTGTACCCCATTCCACGCAACGTAACAATATTGCTGCGATATTTCCCGAGTTTATTCCGAAGCAGCTTGATCTGCCAGTCTACTGTCCTGTCCTCTCCCAGATAATCATATCCCCATATTTCGTTCAGAATTTGTTCTCTGGACAAGGCAATTCCCCTGTTCTTTACAAGGTAGAGCAGTAGTTCATACTCTTTGGCAGTCAGCTCTGTTTGCCTTCCGTCTATAAAGACGCTTCTGCCCAATGTGTCTATTACGATACCGTTCAGGCGAATTTCTCTTTGCGGCTTACTTTCCTGTTTCTGATGACGTTTTACCACAACATTTACTCTTGCCAAAAGTTCCTTGGGGGAAAAGGGCTTTACCACATAATCGTCAATTCCAAGCTCAAAACCCATCAGTTTATCATATTCCTGACCAAGTGCAGACAGTATAATGACAGGAATATCCTTCCGTTCCCGTATCTCTTTACAGGCTTTAAAGCCATCCTTCTCCGGCATCATGATGTCAAGGATTGCAACATCAATGTCGTTATTGCAGCATACTGCCACTGCCTCAAAACCGTTTGAAGCAGTCCACACCTGATGCCCTTCGTATTCCGCAAACCGTCTCACAAGCTGTACAATATCCTCTTCATCATCTGCAATACAAATATTAGCCATGATACACCTCACTGATTTAAGGAAAATGGCAGACTGACACAAATTGAGTCGTCTGCCATTCCACCTGTTGTTAGAGTCCTTTACTTATGATAGCCGGAGCCTCTCTCCTGACCAGTCACATAGCTGTATGAACTCATATTCGAATTTTCATTGTCAGTCGAGTCATCGGTTCTGTAGGATGCGCCCCTCTGCTGACCGGCAACATAACTGAAATTCGCTGCTGCCTCCTCAGACCACTCTGTATCATTGATACCATTCTCGGCCAGGAAAGCATCCCGTTCTTCTTCAGACTCGATCTCTGATGCCTGTGCATAAAGATCATTGCGGCTCTGGCTTCTCTGCTGACCTGCCAGGTAGCTGTAAGAAGTCGCCGGTTCCTCGCTGGTTGTCTCTGCTGCAAAAGCGGTGACAGTTCCCAGAGAAAGTATTACCACCATCGCACAAGCAAACATTGCCACTCTTTTTTTCATGATATATCACCATCCTGTATTTATTCTGGCTTTCACCAGTAAGGTTAGTGTACATCACAAAAATGGAATAGCAGTGGACCTTAATAGGAATTTACGTGGAATTTTATACATCAATGGCAGAAATGTATGATTCTGCTTCACCTGCGCGATATACAGGCTACTGACCTTCAAGCCGCTATGTTTGCCTTGATCTCATCATAGATAGCCTATTTCTCCGCTGCCGTCAAATCCAGCTCGTCCATGTCCAAGTTAATCTCGATATATTACATCGTATTAAGTTTGGACAATAAACATACCGTCTCAACGGTATTACCCTTTTCCCACAAAACATATGCGTCAATCTTCTTTATGCCTTATTATTCATACAACTTGCAAAATACCTTTATACCTTCTGCAAGTCCGTTCCTAATTTCGGCAAGTTATTTAAACTTACTGTTTCCAATGTTTGTAATTGTTGTACCGCCAACTGCCGCAACAATTCCATGCGCTCTTTTTGACTTTTTCCCTGATTAATTAAAACCGCATTATAACTTTCCAGATTCGCAAGTACCAGTAATTGATTCAGCGTTGCTACATCCCGCATATTTCCTTTCACCGTTGGACTTTCATCTTTCCATTGCTTCGCCGTCTTTCCAAACAAAACAACATTCAACACATCTGCTTCATTAGCATAGGTATACGCCACCTGTGCGGGCGTTAATTCTGGTGGAATCAGATTTTCTTTAATTGCATCTGTATGTATCCTATAATTCAACTTAGAAATTTCTCTATTCAAATTCCAATTCAAAGATAACCGACTGTTTTCGTCTGTCTTTAAACGCCTATAGTCTTTCATAATATATAGCTGAAACTCAGGAGAAATCCAAGTTGCGAAAGACATGGCAATATCGCTATGGGCATATGTTCCTCCGTAACGTCCTGCTTTTGAAACGATGCCAATAGCATCTGTCGCTTCTATCCATTTCTTAGGTGACATTGTAAAAGCATTCGCTCCAGCCTGCTTTTTAAACCCCTCGAATTCGAGGGGTTTAAAAACTGGATTATGTAACTTTTCCCATAGTCCCAGAAATTCTATAACATCCCGATTTCTCATCCAGTTTTGAATAACCGCCGTTGGGTCATCGCTCTTATACCGGGCAATATCCGTCAATGAAATAAATTCATTTTCAAAATCCTGCGTATAAATTCCAATATCTATTCCATTAGCATGGATTGTATCTTTGATTATTTTCCCCATTACTCCTCCTGCAATCACATTATAATCTTTTCGAAACGCTTAATTCTCTTTTCCTTTAAGAATATTCTGCTAAATACCTATCTTCATCTTCCCACATTCCCCGATATGCTTCAATATAAAACTTAATACAACTAGGATATGTATACAAATAACTTCTGCACACCTCTTTATACAATCCCAATATTTTTTCATCACAAGCAAAATCCAGCAAATAATCTAACAAATGCGACAAATTCAACTTTCACATCTATATGGCTATCTGGTGACTTGTGGGACAAGAGCACGATGCTCTCAGCGTGAGTACAAATTCAAATCATATCCCCACAAAACTATGGAAATATGGGAAATATTTTTGCAGTACGAATATAGTTCGTTCAACCCGCTTCCCACAAAGTATAAATACCATTAATTTTGCATCAACCTGATGCAAAATCTACTCTTCTCCTACCATACCAGCTTCCAATGCATGATATTCCTGATTTATCTCCCGCATTCATAAGCTCTCGTTCATAATAATGAACATACATCTGCATCTGACCTAAATCCTGATGTGTTAAATCCCCAACTTTCAAATCAATCAAGACAAAACATTTTAAGATGTAATTATAAAATACAAGGTCAATTCTAAAATGACGTCCATCGAACGTTATTCTTTTCTGTCTTGCGACAAATGAAAATCCTCTGCCAAGTTCCAAAAGAAATTTTTGTAAATGTGTAATTAACGCTTGTTCTAAATCACTTTCATAAAAATCGTCATTAGGAGCCAGTCCAAGAAATTCCAACACATATGGGTCACGGATAACATCTTCTGGTTTTTTCGCCGGTTCCAGCGTTTGAATTTCCGCTGCCACTTTCTCTTTATTTTTACTGGATAATAACCTTTCATAGAAGAAAGAATTTATCTGACGCTCAAGTTGTCTGGTACTCCATTGAGATTTTACAGCTTCCTGCATATAAAATTCTCGTGCATTTTCATTCTCCACTCGCATCAGAAGCCGATAATGCGTCCAACTCAATTCGCTACGCAGTGCGTAGCCATTTGGAAACTTTCAATAAACCAGTCCCATACTCCGCCTTTTATTACCGCCCTGTTCTTCAATGATTGTTTTTCCTATATTCCAATAGGCTTCTACCATTGCGAAATCAGCTGTTTGATAGACTTTATTTCTTGCTGTATTCAAAATATTTTTTATTTCATCATAGAACTTTTGATCCATCGAACTCGCTCCTTCTTATTACCTGATTTTATACTTTGATCAGCGAGTTTACTCAAAAAGCCCTTCTGTTTTTCTGCCTCCACTTGACAAACAATCACCGTAATATTGCCCCTGCCGCCATGCTCCAGCGCACATTCCACCAGATGTTCCAGTTGCTCCTCCGGTTTGCCAATCTGTAAGATTTCCACGATTTCCTCATCGGTCACCATATAAGCTTGCTTTAAAAAATATGGCCTCGAAATACTCGAGGCCTTGCAGCTTAAGTATGTTGCTCCGGATGATGTCATCCTGTCCCCCAAGCTGCTGAAATACAATCACTGATAATTAACTGCCGCTGCCTGGTAATGGTAATTGGAAACTAAAATTTCATTGAGACCTGGTGGAATTCACTTTTTCACACGGAATTTACTTTTACAATTCACGTTTATTTCCATTTTACTTCTATCGTCAGGAGCTGTCAATGAAATATCAATCACGCTTCCTGCAGTCAAACATCAAGCGTCTTATAAAACTTCTTGACTTTTCCTTCCAGCCATTCAAATCTGGACAGTTGTTTCATCCATTCCTGTGGAATTCCATTCTCCTCATTCCGTCCATATACATATCCTGCCAGGCTTCCCGCCACTGCAGCAACAGTATCTGTATCGCCTCCAAGATTAACTGCCTTCAAAACACACTCTTTAAAAGAATTTGTTGTAAGCAGACACCAGACTGCTGCCTCTAATGTATGAACAACAAATCCTGTGCTTCGGATCTCGTTCTCTTCCAATTGTCTAAACTCAGACAATTTCTCCATACGACGATACTGTCTTAAGGATGCTGCCAGGTACACGTCTTTTCCGTTTTCATACGCAAAGAATGCTCTGTCCATTCCCTTCTGCAGTACTTCACACACATCCGTTCCAGGCTCTGCTTTCAGAAGTTCTTCTACTAAAAAAGCGTAGATTCCGCATCCTGTCAGACTGATTGGATGAGAATGGGTCAGCTTTGAAACATTATGGATTACTTCTAGTGTGTTCTCATCCAGCGTTTTTCCGTCTTTCAAAACGAATAAAACAGCCGGAAGGATTCTCATCAGAGAACCGTTACCATTAGAACCTTCTCCATTGATACCACATTCCAGCACATCAAATCCCATTTTGTAATTCTTGATTGCTCTTCTGCATACACCACCTACATCGAAAACCTCTCCATGGGGAGTGTATTCTTTATTGTAGAAAAGCCAGTCTTTAAACCGCTTCATCATATTTTCATAATCCAGACCGCGACAAAGGCTATCCATTGTCGCCAGTGTCATGCTTGTATCATCAGACCATGTTCCCACTTCCTGCCAATGGGTTCCGAAACCAGACATCATCATAACCGGCATCCTGCGAAGCATCTCTCTGTCCTTAAATTCTGCCGGTACACCAAGTGCATCTCCAACCATGAGTCCCCAAAGACCATCCATTTGATTGATATGTTCTCTCATCATTTCTATCACCCCTTTCTCTCATCTGTCATATAATCCATGTAAAAATTATTTCTTCCAGAATTTTAATTTGCCACGTTTTTCGTAATCTTCATTAATTTCCTGTTTCCATTCATCGCCGACACGTTCACTCGGTTCACATGCACGCATTGTTGCCAGTGTCTTTCCTACCACATGATAATTCAACTGTACACCCTGACTGTCATTTTCAAATGTTACCGCACGATCTTGTGAAATACCGAATTTTTTTGCTTCTGCAACCGCATCCATATTGGCGCCAAGGAAAATAAACTCCCAATTATACTTTTCCTTCTGATGTTCAATCATCTCCTGCAGGCGTTTATAGGAATACTCTCTGCTGGAATTTTCCAGGCCGTCAGTAGTAATAACAAAAATAACCTTTTCTGCTCTTTCTTCCTCAGGAAGATATTTCTGAATTCGTCCGATTTTATCAATGGTCTTTCCCACTGCATCCAGAAATGCTGTGCATCCCCTTGCATAATAATCTTTATCTGTCAACGGGCGAATCATATCCATACTGAACCGATCATGGATCACTTCATATTTATCATCAAATAATACCGTTGTTACCAAAGCTTCCCCTGGCTCCCTTCTCTGCTTATCAAGCATGGAATTAAAACCACCGATCGTATCGCTTTCCAATCCTCTCATAGAACCACTTCGGTCAAGTATGAATACTAATTCTGTTAATCCTTTTTTCATATAGTTTTCTCCTCTCTTTGTTTTCCTTGTTTATATCTATAGAATACAGGAAACAAGAGAGGATTAGGTCGCATGAGAAGCGACATTTTATTCAACCCGTTCTACTCTCCCAGAATCGGCTGCCCGTAGAAAAATAAAACTTCATTAATCTCAAAAACATTATAATTTCTGTTTTCAATGAAAAACGAAATGATTACATCTGACTTCGAACTGTTTGAAAACGCATATCCGGCTTTCATAAGCAGATCCTTCGTTTCATCCAAAGAAAGTTCCAGCGCAATTGCAAATGCCAATACAGTCTTCTTCGTCGGCGCATAATTGACATCTTTTCTGATTTTTGAAAACAGACGACGGTCAATGTTGGCTTTATGGTAAACATCAGAATCCTTTAATCCCCTTTCGTCAATCAAACGCAGCAGCATTCGTGAAAATGTCTCATCCATGTGAGCCATCAGCTCGTCCAGTTTTCGTCCTTTCGGAACAGAAAGTTTTTTCAGGAAATCTGGCACTCTTGACTTACCAGAAGTGTTTGAAGAACGGGGAACACTTTTCCCAGGTTCATCCGAGAAGGATGGATATGTGGCTGCTTTATCATGCACCATCATATCCGGAGGCAGGGAGTTACATTCGAATGTAGCTTCTGATAAGAATATCCCTCGTCCTTCATTTCCACATAATGGTCATCCATATACTCTTCAATTTTTGAAAACAGTTTTTTACTGACTTCAACAGATTCATGATCATACAGCACCAGATACACGGTCATATCATGTTCCAGTAAAAATTCACTGATCACAGTCGTCGCCAGATGAAATGCTTCCGCTTTGGGCCATCCATAAAATCCTGATGACAGCAAAGGAAAGGCAACAGATTGAAAACCATATTCTGCTGCAATCTGTAAGGCACAGTGATATGCATTCTTCAAATATGCCCTGTCCTGTTTTCCCCCCATCCCTTCAGGTCGGGCAAACAGCGTGAATGCTAAACTTTGCCGGGAGTGCAAATCCTTTGGTCAACACAGCTTTTCCAACTTCGCAGCCGCCGATTTTTCTGCACGCATTTGTCAGCTCTGTCTCACCCGCCGCATTATAAATTGCCCAGCTGGTGCCTCTTCCCATATGAAGTTCCGGATTGGATGGATTCACAATCGCATCTACCTGCATATTACTTCCTACTTTCAAACCAATCACACAGTAATTCTAATTTTTCTCTCTGTTTTAAGACCTCGAGCCAGTCTTTGGGAATTGCGTCATATCCATAATATAACCCTGCAAGTCCACCAGTTAATGCTGCTATCGTATCCGTATCCAGTCCCAGATTCACTGCCTTTAAAAGACTCTCTTTAAATGTATCTGTCGTTACAAGACACCAGACCACCGCCTCTAAGGTATCCACCACATATCCGCTGCTTTTAATTGAATCCCGATTCATCTGACAAAACAATTCAAAATTGTTCAGTCGTCCATAATAACAAAGCTCCGGTTCTGAAACATAATACTCAAATCCCTGCCTCAAACCATATCGGATACATTCCCGAATATTATCACGCTTATCCAGAATTGCTGCAACAAGAAAATAATACAAACCGCAAGCCACTTTACTTCTCATATGCGAGTGTGTCAGTGCTGAAGCCTGGTAAATCATACGAAGCACATCTTCTAATGTCAATTCTTTTCTTTTCTTCTTCATATATCCATACATACAAACCGGTAATATCCGCATCAGTGAACCATTTCCATTATCCATTTCTGTTTCACATCCGCAAGCATTGATATCCTGGTTCTCTTCGTATCGTTCCAATGCTCTGAGAATCTGCTTTCCCACGCCGATTGGCTTTCCGCACCAGGAATACTCCCCATTATGATACCAGGAAAGAAAACGTTTCATCATATCTTCCGGATTAAAACCATTTTTCAAACTTTCCAGTGTCGCTATGGTCATACTGGTATCGTCCGTCCAACCGCCCTCCGGAACGTCGAACACACCTCCGCTTCGCATTTCCTTTACGGGATCCATATCTCTCATCCAGCGCTCTCCGAATTCTGCCGGTGCTCCAAGGGCATCTCCGACAGCAAAGCCTATAATTCCATTCAGCCAGATTGAAGTCCCGTTACAAAAACTCTCTTCCAATTGTATCATTTTCAAATTTCACTTCTTAAAAACGGTTTGAAAAGCCTCATAGTTTTGGCATACATCTCGAGTTTTCTTTATTGCAAAAATAACTTTTTCGAAATATGCAGCATATCGTTGATCAACCAAAAGGTTACGGAATACTTCCGCTACCAATTGCGGAGGATTATTGAATGCTCCACAACCAAAAGCTCCAAGTATCAAGTAATCAACTTCGTTCGCAATCGAAACTTCCAAGATATTTCTAATTCTGTTCATAAATACTTCTTCCAGTTTCTCCTTGCTGACCGGTTTCTTTTTCCTGTTATCATAATATGGAGCCGCGCAACTGATTACGTCCACCTGAAACCAATCCGAAAGCATCTCCGGAATCTCATCGTCCGACTTAAAAACCGTTATATTCGGAGAATAAATGATCCGGTCCGAACCCATATCTCCGGTATTCTTCTGATTCCACTTATAATAATGGCGAATCATATATGGCACCGTCAGAGCTTCATACAAATTGCTGCACCTGCAGAGAGCTTCTTCCTGAGCGGGTGCACCGTTTTTTACTCCACCACCCGGATTATATGCATTGGCAAAATTCAGAACTGCTGTCTTTTTCCCTTCTTCAATCAAACCTTTTGCACAGTGAAACGTGGTATCTGCCACTACCGAAATATACGGATTCTCATATTTCGGCTCTGCGTTCATCGCATAAAACTGATCCAGATACAGGACAGAACCTGCCTGAATCTTTCTTGTTTCTTCACGCAGCTTTTCATTCTCTTTTATCTGTATCTGTGTATCACGAAATACTTCCATCAATGCAATCTGACTAGCCATACACATGATCCCCTTTCGATCTATTCTTTTGATATCTATCCGGAAACAATATAACATATTTCTCTGATAATTTCGTCCCCTGAAAAGCGACATTTAACCATTTGGCTCTATCTTTTTTCTAAAATCAATACTATAATGAAAACAAGAATTGCACAAACAATCAACACACAATCTGGAGTAAATTTTCATGGCATATCATACACATATCATTTGTTCAAAGGAAAAAATAAGAAATACTTATGCATGGGAGCTTATATTTTCTGCTTCAGAGATGCTTCAGAGATGTCCTACGAATCCCCTCGTTTGGACAATAGACGGATTATGTTCTTTTACATTATCGCGTAATCTTGGAATCGACTGTCACCCGGAACCAAATGCTAAGATTTTACATACTCTTGAAAAAATAATATCCAATTATTATGGGTGTGAGACAATTGTCAACATTCAAAATCAAGCTTATTACATAACTTTGAGTGATAAAGCACACGAAAAAGTAGATTTGATGAATACAACATTATTTGGACACTGGCCTCAGAATGGATCAAAACCGGAACCTCTTGAATGGATTATTCTGGAAAAAACCGAAAAGGAAATACTTCTGTTATGTAAATACAGCATCGCAACAAAAGGATTTGTTTTTGATTTTTATAATGAATCCTATGAATACCGCAACTGTCTGTGGGAATACAGCGACCTGCGTCATTGGCTCAATGAAAAATTTTATCAGGAAGCTTTCGATGAATATGAAAAAGACGTAATCCTGACAACAGAAATCAAAACAATGTGTAACGATACAGAATCATTGGATGTCTTTGAAAATAAAGTTTTTCTGTTGTCCGAGGAACAGGTTAATTTATATCTGACTACACCTGAATTGCGAAAAGGAATCCGAACCATCAACGCTGCAAATGCATCGGATGTATTAGTCTCAGATAGAGGAAAGCAGGAAAATATCCC
>JAXEBU010000100.1:0-24146 GCA_034093895.1 Candidatus Choladocola sp.
ACCTCATTTACGTCTCCCTGAAGACGCTGCATCAGCTCCTTCAGCCGGATGTCTCCCGGACCGATGCCGAGCATCGGTGATATCGCCCCGTGAAGAACGTGATAAACGCCTTCGTATTTGCCTGTCTTTTCGTATGCCGCCAGATCTCTTGTACTCTCCACCACCATGATCGTTTTCTTATCTCTGGCGGGGTTGCTGCAGATCGGGCACACTTCCTGGTCTGTCATGGTGCAGCATTCTCTGCAGTATCTGATATTGTTCCGCGCATCCGTTATGGCCTGTGTCAGCTGCGCCACCTGCTCTTTCGGCATATGCACAATATGAAATGCCAGTCGCTGCGCCGATTTTCCGCCGATTCCCGGCAGTGCGGAAAGCTGTTCTATCAGCTTCGTCATCTGACTTCCGTAATAATCCATCAGAAACCAAAGCCTCCCAGTCCGCCCGTCAGTTTGGACATGGCTGATGCTGCTGCCTCTTCCACCTGACGCAGAGCCTCATTGGTGGCTGCCACAATCAGATCCTCCAGCATTTCAATATCATCCGGATCTACTACGTCTTCCGACAGTTTTACCTTCGTTACTTCTTTTTTCCCTGAAATCGTCACTTCAACGGCTCCGCCGCCTGCTGCCGCAGTAAACTCCTTCTCTTCCAGCGCTCTCTGATTCTCTTCCATCTGTTTCTGCATCTTCTGCGCCTGTTTCATCAGATTATTCATGTTTCCCGGCATGCCGCCCGGGAAGCCTCCACGTTTTGCCATATCATATCCTCCATAACCATATCTTTTAACCACGACATCATTCTATCAGCTTTCGTCTTCAATTTCTATATCTGTATGAATAAATTCGTGAATTCTTTCCTCCAGATCTATCTTTGAGAGCGTTCCGCGCTGAATACTCTCATCTGCCGCCAGAACAAATGAGACCTCTACCTGCTTTCCCGTTTTGTCCGCAATGATCTGCTCCAGCTCCCGCTTTCTCTCTGTATTATTCAGATACCGTTCCGCCAGAAAGTCGGCAAACACCACGAACAGCCGGTTATCATTTTCATCCTGCGCATTGAATTTCGGCTCTGCCGCTGAAAGTACCACACGGAACATGCCCTGTGTCTCTGCCACAATGCTCTTCCACATGGCGCGCACCTGCTTCAGATCCTCCGGTGCCGCTTTAGGCCGAACCGTTCTCATTATTTCCGGAGACTCCGCGGGACGGACTGTCCCGTCTGAGGAGATGCCGTACGCAGGATCATAGCCCGCCTCATACGCAGGATCATAACCTGCCGTATAGGCCGGATCGTCATACAAAGATCCGCTGCCGCCCGGCTGGCCGCTGCCTGCCGACGGTACGGAGGCTACCGGTATTCCCTGCTCTATTTTCCGCTCAATTTTACGGATTCGTTCCACCAGCGAAAGCTCATCCTTCTCTGATTCCGGATGGCAAAGACGGATCAGTGCCATCTCAATCTGTACCCGCTTGTTGGTGGCATAACGGATAGAGTTGGACAGCTCCGAAAAAATCCGGATAAAACGCATCAGCGTATCGCTGCGGATCATGGAAGCTTCCTCCCGCAGGCGCAGCAGATTCTCGGTGGAAACATCCAGTACATCCTCCATCTCATCGGAGGCTTTCAACAGCATCAGATTACGCATATACCACGTAAAATCACTGACAAACTGCGTCAGGTCGCGTCCCTGCATGATCAGCTTTTCCAGAGTGCCGATCACCTCCACCAGATCTTCTTTCAGAATTTTGCGCAGCAGGTCACTGTACACTTCCGCATCCACCGCGCCCAGCACCTCAAGCACTCTGTCATACGTCAGTTTTTCTCCCAGATAAAATGCAATACACTGGTCCAGAAGGCTCAGCGCATCACGGAGCGATCCGTCTCCTTTT
The DNA here is from genome assembly GCA_034093895.1 of Candidatus Choladocola sp. GTDB lineage: Bacteria > Bacillota > Clostridia > Lachnospirales > Lachnospiraceae > Choladousia. Next base: position 1,890 of record JAXEBU010000100.1, read on the forward strand.
CTGGCAATGTAGCGCAGCGCTTTTTCCTCTGCTTCGATCTGTTCCTGGTCCATCAGCTCCTGAAGCCTTGCCAGGATCGTCTCCTGGCCAATCCGCCGGAAATCATACCGCTGACACCGGGACAGGATTGTCACCGGTATCTTGTGGGCCTCTGTGGTTGCCAGGATAAAAATAACATAGGAGGGCGGCTCTTCCAGTGTTTTCAGCAGTGCATTGAACGCTCCGATGGAAAGCATATGCACCTCATCAATAATATATACTTTATACTTTCCGTCTGCCGGTGAGTAGGCCACTTCCTCCCTTATCTCACGGATGTTGTCCACACCGTTGTTGGAAGCGGCATCAATTTCAATCACATTCATGGATGCACCTGCCGCTATCGCACGGCAGGAAGCACATTCATTACACGGGCTGCCGTCCACGGGATGTTCGCAGTTCACCGCCTTCGCAAAAATTTTCGCAATTGTGGTTTTTCCTGTTCCCCGTGTGCCGCAGAACAGATAGGCATGACCGATCCGGTCTGCCCTGATCTGATTTTTCAGTGTTTTTACAATATGATCCTGTCCCTTTACGTCCTCAAAAGAATCGGGCCGGAATTTCCGGTATAAGGCTGTATATCCCATGATGATACGCTCCCATTCTGTATAATCTTCTTCCGGTTAATAATGTCGAGTTTCCCGTCAAATGAACCTGACATCATTTTTCTGTGCTGCGCACTCTCAGAATCGACGAATCATGTCTGTGTCAGTAAATCGCAGGCATCCTGCCATATCTGGCAAACTGCCTGCGATCTTATTCCTGTCAGTCTCCGAAACTGATTCCCATCAGTTTTGCTTCCTGAATAATCTGCTCCTTCGGAGAAACCGTCTTCAGTTTTCCTGCCACCTCGCCGAGAGGTACTTTCTTCATCTTGCCGTTGACGATACCTACCATGTATCCATACTCTTCATTCAGAATCATGCCTGCAGCCGTCACACCGATTCTTGTGGAAAGAACACGGTCATACGGACACGGGCTGCCGCCTCTCTGTGTATGTCCCGGAACTGTGATACGTACTTCCGGACCGTTTGCCGCCTTGATCTGCTCAGCCAGTTCATAGGCGACTGACGGATACTTTTTCTGTTCAACCTTTTTCTTGTAATCCTTCTTGCTCAGTTTTGCATCTTCTTTTGAGATCGCTCCCTCTGCAACTGCGATTACCGTAAATCCTTTTCCGGCTTTCGTTCTTCTGTCAATCGCCTCGATAACCTTCTTCGTATCATACGGGATCTCAGGAATCAGGATAATATCCGCGCCGCCTGCAATACCGGCATAAAGTGTCAGCCAGCCAACCTTATGTCCCATAACCTCCACAATAAATACGCGGTTGTGCGAGGCTGCCGTTGTATGAATACAGTCAATGGCATCTGTTGCAATATTCACCGCACTGTAAAATCCGAAGGTCATGTCAGTTCCGTAAATATCATTATCGATGGTCTTCGGAAGATGAATGATATTCAGCCCTTCCTCACGAAGCAGGTTCGCTGTCTTCTGCGTGCCGTTTCCACCCAGAATTACGAGACAGTCCAGACGCAGCTTATAGTAATTCTGCTTCATCGCCTCAACCTTGTCAAGTCCCTTCTCGTCCGGCTCGCGCATCAGCTTAAACGGCTGTCTGGAAGAACCGAGAATCGTTCCGCCCTTTGTCAGGATTCCGGAAAAATCTCTGGAAGTCAGAAGCCTGTAATCACCGTAAATCAGGCCCTTGTAACCGTTCATGAATCCGTAAACCTCCAGATCCGTAAGGTTACTGGATAATCCTTTTACCACACCACGCATCGTCGCATTCAGCGCCTGGCAGTCACCGCCGCTCGTTAATAACCCAACCCGTTTCATTGTTCATCACGTCCTTTTCAAAATTTCTTAATTTACAGATTTTTCCGGGAAACCTGCCGCCCCTGATCACTATAGCTTCAGTATAACTCATTTTCTGGTATGTCTCAACAAATTTTTGATGAAGAACGGGAATGTTTTTGATATACTGAACAAGAAGATTTCAATGAAGGGGATTTTGAACTTATGATAAAATGTATTATTTTTGATATGGATGGTGTACTGATCAATACAGAACCGCTGCATTTTCGCCTCTGGCAGCAGGTATTCAGGGAGCGCGGTGTCCCCCTGGATTACGACCATTACAAAGGCTGTATCGGCTCCACAGCCGATTATCTGTTTGATCTGATTCTGGAAGGATACGGCCGTGATTTTCATAATGACCCGACAATCACAGCGCGTTTCAGAGAACTGAAACAGTTCGTTTTGAAAAATGAAGGACTTCCAAGGATCGATGGAGTCCCGGAAGTCCTCTGTACTCTGCACAGCAGCGGATACCGGCTGGCCGTCGCCTCCTCCTCGCCGCAGGATGTCATTGAACAGACGATGAACCGGCTCGGTATTTCCCATTATTTTGATCTTCTCTTCAGTGCGGAACGTGTGAAACGTCCCAAACCGGCTCCTGATGTTTTTCTGGAAACGGCACTCCGGCTTCAGATGAATCCGGAAGAATGTCTCGTGGTGGAAGACTCCCGAAACGGCAGTCTGGCCGCAAAATCTGCCGGTATGATGTGTCTGGGATTTCAGAATCCCGATTCCGGCTGTCAGGATCTCTCAGCAGCCGACCAGACCTTTTATCCGTTCTGCGAACTGGCTGCTCTTGTCGGAAGAAATCCTTCAAATATAAAAGAATCGTAATAAGAACGGATCTGTTTTAACTGTTCCGGAGACTTCACTGTCCATCCCGCAGACGGACAGTGAAAGAGCCTCCGGCAGATATTTTTTGAGATCGCCTTTCTGTCGCGGATATCATAGGAAATAAAGTCCGGTCTTCCGATGAAGTCAAACAGCAGATGGCGGGACAGGATCAGTTCCGGGCCGAAATGTCCCTCCTGTCGCTGATAATTCATGGCCAGCTGCCCGCGGCAGATCTCCGGTCTGTGAATTCTGTACCAGAGCAGTGCCCGGGGATGAAACGACTCAATAACGTACTCACCCGGATAATCCCGCAAAAGCCTGTCTGCTTTTCCACAGATTCTGCTGTAAAGATTTTTGTATTTTATTTCCACCAGAAGGGGCACCCTTCCGTTTACCATCGCGAGCACATCACGAAACAGCGGAATCCGCTCTCCGGTCCGGCACACCTGCAGTCTGCTCAGTTCTTCATACGTGTAGTCGCTGACCTGTCCGTCCGCACAGCAGACGCGCTTCAGGTCAAAATCATGGAATACTACCACCTGCTCATCTTTCGTCAGCTGTATATCCATCTCAATTCCGACTCCTGCTTCCACCGCCCGCTTAAAAGCGGACATTGTATTTTCCGGAACGCCCTCTGCCAGATTGTGCAGCCCCCGATGAGCATAAAACACACCTTTCATTTTATCGGCCTTCTTTTTCATGCGCGGCTTAATTGCGTACAGATAAGCTGCCGCCGTGCCAAACAGATACGCTGCTTTTTCCTTCATGACATTTTCCTTCTTTGTAATTTAATCAAATATGGCAGTTTAATCCTTCTGATCCAGTTTAATCCCGGCTAACGCCGCTGCCAGCCCGTTGTTTACCGGCTCAGCCGCGTCCTTCTTCTGCTTCTTCATATACGCTGCCACATCGCGCTTCGTCACGCCGGCACCTTCCTTCTGCCTGCGCTCCTTAAACTTTTCCAGTCGCTCCCTGTAGCCACAGCTGCAGAAAAATGTGGCGTTCTCACCATTCCCGGAAAGTTCCATTTTTTTATGGCAGACGGGACAGCGGGCATTGGACGTGCGGGATACCGTCTCCCGGTAACCGCAGTTTCTGTCCTGACAGACCAGAAGCTTCGCATTTTTACCGTTTACCGCCAGAAGCCGCTTTCCACATTCCGGGCATTTCTTATTCGTCATATTTTCATGACGGTACGTTCCTTCCTGCGTGCGGATCTCACGCAGCAGTTCTTCTGTATAGCTGCGGATTTCCTTCATAAACCGGTCCCGTCGCATGGTGCCGTCGGCAATTTGGGCCAGCTTCATCTCCCAGTCCGCCGTCAGTTCCGGTCTGCGCAGATCCTCCGGCACCAGCTGCAGCAGCTGGCGTCCTTTTGCCGTCAGATAAATATCCTGCCCCTTTTTTTCCATCAGGAAGCTTCCGAAAAGCTTGTCTATGATATCCGCCCGCGTAGCTACCGTACCCAGTCCCCCCGTCTCTGTCAGCGTCTTCGCCCGGGTTTTGTCGCTGGTTCCCATATACCTGACCGGATTTTCCATAGCGGAAAGCAGCGTGGCTTCCCGGAAACGTGCCGGTGGTTTCGTTTTTCCTTCCTTTAACCGAACCGATTTCACAGGCAGTTTTGCTCCCTGCTGCAGAGGCGGCAGAATCTGTTCCCTGCAATCGTCTTCTTCCTCTTCTCCGGTATCGGCCTCCAAGTCACCGTACGCTTCCTTCCAGCCCGGTACAAGAACGGTTTTTCCCTTTGCCGCAAACAGATTTCCCGCACATTCCGCGGTCAGAACCGTCTCTTCATACTCAAAGGCAGGATACAGAACAGCCAGAAAACGGCGTACTACCAGATCGTAAACACGTCGTTCATCCACCGTCATATGACTCAGCTCCGGCACCTGTTCTGTCGGAATGATCGCATGATGATCCGATACCTTTCCATCGTTTACGAAAGGAAGTGATCCTGAAAATGTTCTGTTTTTCACCTTTGCCGCAATGACCCGGTACGGTCCGATCCCACAGGAATCAATGCGCTCCCGCAGTGTGGGTACAATATCCCCTGTCAGGTATCGGGAATCGGTCCGCGGATAAGTCAGAACCTTGTGGTTTTCATACAGACGCTGCATAATATTCAGCGTCTCTTTCGCAGAATAGCCGAAACGGCAGTTGCACTCCCGCTGCAGTTCCGTCAGATCATAAAGCTGCGACGCGTACGTTTTTTTCTTTTTCTTCTCTGCCTTTGTAACTGTCACCGCTTTTCCTGTCAGCGAGCTCCGGATCTGTTCCGCACGTTCTTTTGAAAATGTGCGCATACTCCCGGAAGCGGAGTCCTTCCACTGAAAGGTAATTCCCTGAACCTCCGCTTTTACCGTATAATACGTTTCCGGCTGAAAGCGCCGGATTTCTTCCTCTCTTGCCGCAATCATGGCAAGTGTCGGCGTCTGCACGCGGCCGCAGGAAAGCTGCGCATTATATTTGCAGGTCAGTGCTCTCGTTGCATTGATTCCCACCAGCCAGTCGGCTTCCGCTCTCGATACGGCTGCCGCAAACAGATTGTCATACGCTCTGGCATCCTTCAGATTTGCAAAGCCTTCACGGATCGCCTTATCTGTGACAGAGGAGATCCACAGACGGCGGCAGCGTTTCCGGCAGCCGGCTTTCTGCAGAATCCATCTGGCCACCAGCTCCCCCTCTCTTCCGGCATCCGTGGCAATCACTACATCCTGAATTTCTTTTCTCTGAAGCAGGCCGTATACCGTCCGGTACTGCTTTCTGGTCTGGGCAATCACTTCCGTTTCCAGCTTCTCCGGCATAATCGGAAGGTCCTCTGCTTTCCACTCTTTGTATTTGCTGTCATATCCTTCCGGAGTCTTCAGCTCCACAAGGTGCCCCAGTCCCCAGGTCACCACATACTCTTTTCCTTCTATATATCCGTCCGCTTTCTGCTGACAGTGCAGGACCCGCGCAATGTCACGGCCTACAGACGGCTTTTCAGCCAGTACAAGTGTCTTCATTTCCAAATTCCTTTCCCAAAATTACTGTTTCTATTGTACATCAAATCCCGGTTCAGAACAATCATGAATCCGGGGTTAACCTTTTTACTGTTTCGTGGTAGAATAAATAATTACCGAATGCTATACAACCAGGGAGGTTTACAGATGAATCAGACACTTGAAAATTTCAAAGATTATATGAAAAAAATGAGACAGTATGACCAGATCAACGCGCTTCTTCAGTGGGATCTGCAGACACTGACGCCGGAAAAGGGCGTAGAAGGCAAACTGGATTCCATTCGTTTTTTCTCTACGGAAGCGTTCCGCCTGTCCACTGCCGATGAATACGGGCAGATGCTCAGAGAACTTGCCGAACCGGAGCAGTTTTCCGCACTGGATCCTGCCATGCAGCTTACCGTAAAAAGAGGACTGCGGGATTATGAGCGTTTTCTGCGGGTTCCGGAATCCTTTTATACAGAATACGTTACCGAAAAAGCCCGCTCGGAAAAAGCCTGGGAGGATGCAAAGCGCAGCAGTGATTTTTCCATCTATGCACCTCATCTCGACAGAATTATTGCCATGACAAAACAGTACGTCCATTATATGGAGCCTGACAGAGATCCCTACGAAGTGCTGCTTGATCTGTTTGAAGAAGGCATGGACAGCGCAACGATTGACCGTGTCTTCGATGAACTGAAAGAAGGGCTCCATCCGCTGCTTGAAAAAATCAATTCCTGTCCCCGTCCCGATCTCTCTGCACTGGAGGGCCGTTATGATATCGACGCGGAGAAGAAAGTGCAGGATCTGCTGCTCTCCTACATCGGTTTTGACTTTACCGCAGGTGCTGCTGCAGAGAGTGAGCACCCCTTTACCATGGATGTCTGCCCCGGGGATATCCGCGTGACAAACCATTACAAAGAGGACAATCCCATTGATGTCATGTTCAGCGCCATCCATGAGGGCGGCCATGCCATTTTCGGTCAGAATATCGATCCTGCATACGGCAGCACTGCCGTCTGGCGTGTGGACATGATGGGGCTTCATGAGAGCCAGTCCAGGTTTTATGAAAATATTCTGGGCCGCAATCCGAATTTCTGGATTCCGGTCTATGACAGAGTCGCTGAACCGCTGCCCCGGCTGAAGGATGTCCCCTTCGACACGTTCTGCCGTGCCATCAATGATGTACATCCAAGCATGATCCGAACGGAGGCCGATGAAGTGACGTACTGTCTCCACATTATTCTGCGTTATGAAATCGAACGCGCCATTTTCCGCGATGAAGTTTCCACGGAAGAGCTTCCCGGACTGTGGAATGATAAAATGGAAGAGCTGCTGGGTATCCGCCCGTCCAATGATGCAGAGGGAATTCTGCAGGATGTCCACTGGTCTGACGGTTCCTTCGGCTACTTTCCTTCCTATCTGCTGGGATCAGTCTACGACGGCATGTTCCTGGAGCAGCTGGAACAGGAGCTTGGCAGTATAGATACGATTCTGGCGGAGGGCAGAATTTCAGAAATTACCGCATGGCTGAATCAGAAGATTCACCGTTTTGGCAGCCTCTATACCTCCTCAGAGGTCATTGAGCGCGTCTGCCACCGTCCGCTTTCCGCCGGACCTCTGCTGCATTATTTCAATAAAAAATATGCACAGATCTACGGATTTGAAGAATAAGTCACAGCAGATCTGTCAGCTCCGGTCCATCAGCCTGCAAAAGAGAATCGCCACCCCCGTACTGACTGCCGTCGCCACAAGCCCCGGCCCAACGATTGCGGCGGGATTGACACTCCCGTACTGGCTTCTGCAGGCAATCACGTTCACCGGAATCAGCTGCAGGGAAGAAATGTTCAGGATCAGAAAAGTGCACATCTCATTGCTGGCCACCCCGCGGGGCATCGCCGTGATACCGGTGAGCCTTTTCTGATTCCGCCGCTCTTCCTCCAGGTTTGCCAGTTCCTCCATTGCTCTGAGACCTGCCGGTGTCGCCGCCCAGCCCAGGCCCAGCATATTTGCCACACAGTTCATGGTAATATGTTCACATGCAGGATGTTCCTGCGGAATTTTCGGAAAAAGGAAATGAATCAGCGGCTGAATTTTCACTGAAATTCCGCGGATCAGGCCGCAGTCCGAGGCAATCTGCATAAGCCCCATCCACAGCCCCATGACCCCCAGCATGGTAATACTGAGCGTCACAGCTTCCTTCGTCGAAGAGAGTACCGCATCTGACACGCTTTCCACATTTCCCGTCACCGTCCCGTACAGGATCCCCGTCAGTATCATTACACCCCATATATAATTCATACTCTGCCTCCATCCCATTTCGCCGCTTGATTTATAACAGTATGCAGTCTATAATATTCGTTGCAGATATTATTCAGAACATACATAATGCTTTCTCAGACAGGGAGGACATTTTTATGCCAATGGAAGATTACAAAAAAGCCTGCAAGGCAGGAAAAAAAGATTATCAGAACCGGCTCCTTAAGGGACAGCGTCCCACGCTTGAAGTACTGGATGATATTCTTCCCTCCAATGATCTGGCGCAGGAAAATCTCGGCCTGGTTCAGATTCCCCTCGACCAGATTGTCGGGACGAGATACCAGGGACGCAGCAGCGCCTTTGCCGGAAATTTCATGCCGATTCTCGGTGACAATACCGAATTTGCCCTTAAATGGGCCGCACTCAGCAAAGCCCATGAGCAGGAGGGAATCCGGGATCCGATCAAGGCATATGAATATATGAACCGTTTTTACGTGGAAGAAGGCAACAAACGGGTCAGTGTCATGAAATATTTTGAGGCCGTGTCCATTCTCGGCACAGTCATCCGTATCCTCCCGAAACGCACAGAAGAAAAAGAAAACAAAATATACTACGAATTTCTTGATTTTTATAAACTGTCAAAGATCAACTATATCTGGTTTTCAAAAGAGGGATCCTTTAAGAAACTTCTGGCTGCAATGGGGAAGGGAGAAGATGAGATCTGGACAGACGATGATCAGCTGACGTTCAGTTCCGTCTATTCCCGTTTCACCACCATTTATAATACCAGCGGAGGGGCAAAGCTCTCCATCACACCGGGTGATGCTTTTCTTGCTTTCATCTCGCTGTACGGTTACAGCACTCTGGACGAGAAAACATCAAATGAACTAAAACAGCTTATTGCAAAGAGCTGGGAAGAATTCAGGCTTCTGGAGCAGGGAAATGAAATAGATCTGAAGATGGATCCTGCAAAAGAGAAAAAGCCTCTGCTGAACCGGCTGCTCCCGGTAGGACCGTCAAAACAGAAAGTTGCTTTTATCTATGAAAAAACAGCCGCATCGTCAGCCTGGACGTACTCCCACGAGCTGGGACGACTTCATCTGGAGCAGACCTTCCCCGATGAAATCACCACTGTCCGGTATGAAAATGTGACCGCTGACACCATTGATGACTGCCTGGAAAAGGCTGTCGCAGAAGGATGCAACATTATTTTTACTACAACACCGGCCTTTGCGCCCTCCAGCGTAAAAGCCGCAATCACCCATCCATCCGTCCGTATTCTGAACTGTTCACTGAACACGTCCCACCGCTATATACGGACTTACTATGCAAGGATGCATGAGGCGAAATTTCTTATGGGTGCCATCGCAGGCGCCATGGCAGAGAATAACAGAGTAACCTACATTGCAGATTACCCGATGTTCGGCACGATTGCCAACATCAATGCATTTGCTCTGGGTGCCAAAATGATCAATCCCAGAGTTCTCGTCTATCTGGAATGGTCCTCACTGAAAAACCGTGACCTGGAAGAAAACATCAGCCTGGTCAGACCTTCCTGTATTTCCGGAAAGGACATGGTGATTCCGGAGGAGACTTCCCGCTATTTCGGACTGTATCACATGGTGGATGACCGCCCCCGCAGTCTGGCAATGCCGCTGTGCCACTGGGGCAAGTTTTATGAGCAGCTGATCCGGACCATCATGGACGGTACGTGGAAATACGATGACACATCCGCAAAAGCGATCAACTACTGGTGGGGAATGTCCTCCGGAGTTGTGGATGTCATCTGCTCCAAAAATCTTCCGGCAGGTACGAAACGCCTGGTCGACCTGCTGAAGCACACCATCAGTACCGGAAAGTTCAATCCGTTTTCCGGAGTTCTCTACGCCCAGACCGGTATCGTCAAAAACGATCCCGACCGGGTACTTTCTCCGGAGGAAGTGGTGACCATGGACTGGCTGGCCGAAAATATTATCGGACGTATTCCCTCCCAGGAGGAACTGACCGCCCAGGCCCAGCCTTCCCTTTCCCAGCAGGGACTGCAGGCGAAAAACTGATTAATCCAGGAAAGAAGGATCAAAAGATGAGGATACTGGCAATTGCAGATGAAGAGTCTTCCTATCTGTGGGATCATTTTGACAAAAGCAAGCTGGAGGGGATCGATCTGATCATCTCCTGCGGCGACCTGCATCCTCACTACCTCTCGTTTCTCGCAACCTTTACTTCTGCCCCCGTTCTGTACGTACGGGGCAATCACGATGAAAAATATGACCGGATTCCACCCGACGGATGCATCTGTATCGACGATACAATTTACGTCCATGAGGGAATCCGGATCCTTGGCCTTGGCGGCTCCATGCGGTACCGTCCCGGCAGCAACCAGTTTACGGAAAAAGAAATGCGGCGCCGTGTGGCACGGCTCCGCTTTCAGCTCTTCCGTCATCGCGGCTTCGACATTCTCGTCACTCATGCACCGGCTTACCAGCTGGGTGACGGCCGTGATCTTCCCCATCAGGGTTTCCGGACCTTCCGTACGCTGATGGATAAGTACCATCCCCGGTATCTGCTTCACGGCCACGTTCATCTCACCTACGGCAAGGCCCATAAGCGGTACGACAAGTATCAGGATACCCAGATCATCAATGCATACGAACGTTTTGTCTTTGATTATGAGGATGAAGAACCGTGTTCTCTCAAATACGGAAAACCGCCTTCATTTCAGTGAAAAATCCGAATACTCGCCCAGATCCATCAGCACAATACTGTGGCTCGTTCTCCTCTGGCTGACGGGAATCATCTGCATGTAATCTCCGTACAGATACGTCAGGTACTTATCGTACTCCTTCGGCACCGGGAACCGGTATCCCTCAAAATCAACATACACGGTCTCATCCAGCCACTCGGCAGGAAAGGCCCCTCTTTTCAGATTTCTTCCCATACCGTCATAGAGATACTCTGTTTTTCTGTTTTTGAAGAATTCCAGAGAGCGGTTCTGTGCCCAGAGCGCAAACCGCATGGGCACCAGATACTTTGCCTTATCCACGATTTTGCAGATAATCGGATGGTTGCCTCCGCTCTTAATGTCTGTATCTCCCCACTTGTTAAATACAATGGAACGCGTAAGCATCGTAATCATCAGATGAAGCTTCTGGGACCATCTGTGATTCCCCGTTCTGTCGTGGGACAGTACATCAAAAAAGATCCCGTTGTGCATATCCATAAAATGCCCCGTAAATTCCGTGGCAAACATGGTATTGTTGATACGCAGCTTCATAAACGGATTGTAATTTCCCTTCTCCGTCGACGGAATCTGCATGAAAATATTTCCCGGAAGCTCCTGCTGAACCACCTGCCGGAACCGGTCGTAATCCTCCCGCAGCATCATAACATCGGCATCATCGTCCCAGGGAATAAAACCGTGGTGACGGATCGCACCCAGCAGCGTACCACCGGCCAGAAAGTATCTGATATGATGTTTTTTGCAGATCCGGTCAATTTCCAGCAGATATCCCAGAAGTATTTTCTGCACTTTTTCCAGCTTTCCCAGATAAGTATTGTCAAAAATAAACACTTCTCCCGTATTCTGAAGGCTCTTAACAAGTATAATCAGTCCATCCTCCAGAGAAATGGAAGGCCGGAAACCGTAATGGGACAGCAGCTGTGTATTGAGGAAGATTCCGCTGCATTCCCTTACCTCCCCGTCCGTCGGATGTACCATATTTACTTTACACTGCTGCGGAAAGTTCTGATACAGGAGCATGGCCAGTTCCCCCGTCGACGCATCGGACCGGCAGCCGGATACATTGAAAATTTTATTTTCCGGGCACCCGGTCAGTACAAACTGAATTGCCGTCAGCACATCATGAATACAGATATAGGAGGTTTTATCCGGAGACAGCTCCACCGTAAATTCCTGTGACTGTGCAGTCCGCTCCGCCAGCTTCCTCAGGTCATGTTCCATCATGACCATGCAGGGCCCATAGATCAGCCCGGTCCGCAGAATATCAAACGATTTTTTCTTTTCCCGGGCAAAGGTAAGTACCATGCGCTCAATTGTCTGAAGCAGATACTGAGATTCAAATTCCCTGCTGCAGGGATCCGTTCTCCCTGCTTCGTATTCCGAAGCCGCAAACCCGTGACCGGTCTTTCCGTACACTCTCCCGTCAGACAGAAGCAGGAGCCGTTTAAACGGTATCTCCGCCAGCGCTTTCAGAGTGTTCTCCAGATTTTTCAGATATGCGGCAGTAGCTTCCACTGATCCTTCTGATTCTTTGCAACAGAAACCGCTCAGAATAATATAATCTGCGCTTTCCGGCGCAAACGTATCCTCTGAAAATGTTCGGGTGATCTTTAACCCCCCATTTTCATATTCTGCTTCTGCAGCGGAAATGCCTGCTTTTGCAGCATCATTCCAGGCAAGGAAGGACAGCGCCGCTGCTCTCTGCAGCTGCGGCTGACCGCCGATCAGCAGCACTTTTGCACCGCGCAGCTTTTTTCCGTCAATCAGTTCCGACCGCACCGGGGCCTGGGCCCAGTCCAGTTCAAATTCATTCAAATAGTCCCGCAGCAACATACGCTTCCCTTACTTTCCGAATCCAACGTTCTCACCTTCGTATCATCTGTCAGAATTTCCCGGGGCGAAAGAGGCGAAGACGGAGATTTTCCCATTTTTCCGGCCAGAAGATTGTATGGCTCTCCCGCCTTTCCCAAAAGCAGTACCTTTACTGCCCGTTCTGCCATCTCTCTCCGTCCTTCTCCCGTCTGTCCTCCGACAGCCCTTGCCACCTTGAGATTCAGACCGCTCTCTCTGACCATCCGGCAGGCAAAATGCTCTGCCGTCCGCATCAGCTGTGCTGCCCTGTCTTCCTCCGAGGTGTGACAGACGTAACCAAACTCATTTTCTTTCAACAGATGGGGCTGCCCGAAGCTTTTCCCGTAAACGGCAGTATCCGTCACAAGGACAGCCGATGACGGCTCCAGCTTTTTTACCTGTTCCAACAGCTCCAGAAACTCTGTAGCCTCCGGAATTCTGCCAGTCTCCTCCTGTCCGGCAAAGAGAAAAACGTAATCCCCCGCTTCTCCCTGCTCCAGACCTTCTGCCACTGTAAATTTCATCCCGGCTCTGCCTTCCGAATGTGTCAGTTCTTCCAGCAGTTCCCGTTTCAGCGCTGTATTATTTCCGGCAAATATTATTCTTTTTTCACTTTTCATACGGTATCATCCTGCCTCTTCGTTTCATCCCAGGAACTCATGCTTTTCATCAGACGCGCAAACATTTCCGGCAGATCTATATTCGCCTTCCATCCCAGCTTACGCAGCTTCTCCGAGTTTACCATCATCCTGGAGCTGGGCGCATAACCGAATTTATTTGCGTCCTCCGGAATATCAAAAACAAGGTTCGATCCGCTCTGCGGATAACGCTCCACCAGCATCTCCGCCATTTCCCGTATGGTGCAGAACGTCTCCTCATTGGAAATATTGTACGCTTCTCCTGTTTTTCCCTCCAGCAGGACAGTCAGAAGACCAAGCACCGCGTCACCGGTATAGCAGTAGCAGTGGGCTTTGCTGCCGTCCGTATGGAGCACAATATCCTGTCCGTTCATAATACTGCGGGCAAACTGGGCAAATACGCGGTTTTCACTCTTTGCAATTCCTGCACCGAAGGTCTGCGCCAGGCGGGCCGTCTTTACCGGAACGTGATACTCATGGGCGTATGCGCCGCACAGCCCCTCCGCCATCCGTTTTCCCTCCGAATAGCTGCTGCGAACCTGAAGGGGATCAATATAGCCGTAATCCGTCTCCCGCACCACATAATGCTCCGGATCCACCACACCGTACGCCTCCATGGAGGAAAGGTAAACCATACTCTTTACCTGCTTCTCCCTTGCAAGCTCCAGCAGATGTTCCGTTCCTTTCAGCGTTGTCAGAATCGTTTCCACCGGATGATCCACAAAGTCCTTTGACGTCGTCACGCCTGCTCCGTGAATCACATAATCCACCTGTCCCTCCACCTGCATCGGTGACAGGATGTCGCAGACCATGATCTCCAGACCATCGTTCCGGTAATTCCGGAACTTCTCCTCCGCCTTTGCCCGGCTGCGCACCACAGCCAGGACGCGGATGTGAAGGTTCCGCTTTACACTGGCGCAGATCAGCGATTGTGCCAGCAGTCCCCCGATCAGCCCGGTGGCTCCGGTGATCAGCACCGTTTTTCCGCGCAGTTTTTCCCAGTCAATCATTTCTGAAGATGCAATCTCCTCCAGATCCCGCTGCAGCATGGGATCTTCACTCCAACGTCTCTGTTCCATAATTTCCTCCGGTTTTGTCTTATTTCTTCTCCTGCGGACCGTCTTTCATTTTGTACCGGTTCATCTTGGCCGCCAGACGGTTGGTCAGGCCGAACCCGAATGCCTGCTCATTTTCCTTATACTGGAGCAGCGCACGGAACATATACACATCCTCCGGCGTTGTCACCTTGATGTTCCCTCTGTTACCGATTACCATATGTGGCTGTCTGCCCAGTGCACGGTAAATTGTACACGCATCCACCATGTTTTCATACCCTGTTTCTGTGGCGCGGATTGCTTCGTGTGCCTCAATAATATCTTTCAGATAAAAGCTCTGCGGTGCCTGAGCCGCATAGCTCTCTTTTCTAAGCGGCAGTTCATCCACCGTCTCTCCGTCTTTGCTGATCAGAATCGTTTCATAACAGAGAGTAGACGTTATGGCGCTGCCGTACGTCCGCACCGCCTCAATATTGTCACTGATCACGCTGTACTCCACAAAAGGACGCACCCCGTCATGTACCAGTACGACAGAATCACCCGGATTTTCCTCCGCCGCCTTCTTCAGCGCGTTGTAAATCGAATCCTGTGCCGTCACCCCTCCCGGAACAATGGCAGCCATCTTGTCTATCCTGTAATCCTGTACCAGCTGTTCCGTATACCGGATATAGTCACGGCTCATGGCAAGATAGATTTTGTCAATCTCCTCATGCTCCTGAAACAGCTGCAGCGTGTGAATCAGAATCGGTTTTCCGTTGATCTCCAGAAACTGCTTCGGCACTCCGGCACCCATGCGCACACCGCTGCCGCCGGCAAAAATAATTGCAATATTCATATGATAACCTCCCCTTTTTCACCGGCGATCCTGCTTCAGTCCCGCCAGTTCCAGAATGCGCTCCGTTGCCCTGCCGTCGCAGGCACCTGTATACTTTTCCCGGAACGCTTCAATCTCCGCTTTGTGGTCTCTCTGCCAGGTTTCACAGGACCGGATGGATGATACCAGCTCCTCCTCTGTCATGGCAACAGGAAACGGAATTTCCCTGTAATTCAGATAGAAGCCGCGGTTCTCCTCATACTGAGAAAGATCCGGTGCAAACAGAATCAGCGGCTTCCGGTAAATCAGATAGTCAAACATCACCGAAGAGTAATCCGTAATCAGCACATCAGTCACGCAAAGCAGTTCCTCCGTTGGAATGGTACAGTTGGAAATCATCCCGTGACTGTCCACATGGGGATGGGCCCGGATAATCAGATCATACGCTTCACCCAGAGCTCCGGCTGCATGTTTTATCTCCTGCAGCCCTTCCAGACGGGGCATGGCTGCGTTTCCCCGGAACGTAGGTGCCCAGAGGAGAATTTTTTTCCCTTTTGCTTCCGGATACTGTTCGTAAAATCGGTTCCGGCACTGTTCATTCCAGGACGGGTCAAAATAACAGTCTGTGCGGCTGACTCCCGTGGCCCGGATCCGTTCCTGCGGAATCCGCAGTGCACGGGCATGTACCGGTACGCAGACCTCTGCACTCAGTGTCAGCCACGTATAATTTCCAAACATATTTCCTCTGTAATGCTCCGGGATATCCTGTCCCGTATCGTATGCTATTTTTTTCATCAGACCGCAGGAATGCCACAGCTGCACCACCGTAGTCTCTCTCCGCTTCCGGCAGGCAGCCACCGGCAGAAAATAATCGCAGATAAAGACGTATTCTGCCGTTGCATACTGTTTCATAAACCGGACCAGATACCGGGCCATGGCTCCAAAAGACATTCTGCCGAAATCGCAGAGAAACAGCTCCACATCTGACTCTGTCGCCGCAACCGCTTCATACATCCGCTGCATGCTGAAGGGTATTTCCTCATGATGACCGTCCGCAAAAATAACGGATCCCTTCCGTATGGGTCTGCGGCAGAAGCAGCGGTACACAAGTGGAAGCAGAACGTTCTGCAGCAGCATTTTAATATATTGTTTCAGGCGGAACATTTTCTGCCTCCTTTTTCTGATCAAGACGAGCGCAAACTCCTGTAAATCCTGTATCGAAACGGCCTGTCATGACCGTTTGCGGCTCAGGCTCAGTGCATCTTCATAAATTCTTCTGCAGCTGTCACGGTCGTCAAAGGCAAAGAAGTCATCCTGCCTTGCCCGGTAAAAATCCTTCAGACGACAGTCCGATTTCATGTAGCCGCAGAGAACCTCCACCAGTTCCTCCGGCTCCGTACAGATCTCGCCGAAGGCCTGCGTCTCATAGTCAAACCCGCCCTCCTCATAGTGGGGCGGCAGCTTCGGCGGATGAAAATATACCACCGGTTTTCTCATATACGCAAAATCAAACTGGACGCCGGAGTAATCCGTAACCATCAGACTTGACTCTGTCAGAATTTTTTCATAACTCACATCCATGGCTGTGACCAGCTCAATCCCCTCTCCCGGATGAAAATCCTCCTTCTGGGAACTGATTACGGGATGCAGCAGATAAATAATCCGATATCCCGTCTGTTTCGCCGTTTCCGCCAGATGCCTGTTTTCCAGCAGTTGCTGAAAGATCTTATAATAATCTGTATTTTTAAAATCGGGATTGTACGGTCTGGAAGATCCCATGGCTGACGGCATTGCAATATAGGCACGCCAGGTCGGCGTGATCAGAATCTGTCTCTGATCCCTGTTTACCAGGCCGTCATATCTGGGAATTCCCGTCAGGCGCAGAACATCCGCTCCGTAATCGTAGGCAGGGCGCGACAGGTTTTCCACCTCATACCCTGAGGCGCAGTAGTAACGTTTATTATTATTTACAATACGGTTGGAATCAAAGGTCAGATCCTGCACAGAAAGTCCGTGCTGAATACACGTATTGATACTGCGCAGTCTGTCCTGCACAAACCGGATCTCCCATTTGCTGAATCCGCAGAAGGAATGAACACTGCTGTGAGTGCCAAATACAACGTCACTGTACAGATACGCCAGTCGCTGCTTCAGCGAACGGTAAATCAGCGGATGGTATCCTTCCTGCTCCAGTCTCTTCCGGTCCGGTGCATTGCTGTTAATCACGTAAACCGGTATGATTCCGTCTGCGTTCCGTCCTCCGGCAAAACGGCTGTGTGCTCCGCGGCTGACCATATACCGGTAAAAGTATTCTCCGCAGTCTCCTCCTTTGTACAGCTTGTCAAAAGTAATCCAGATCTTTTTCCTTGACCAGAACGGATAAACAAGCCAGTACATACTTCTGACCAGAAACATCTGCCTGGAACCGTAGGAAGCCGTAAGTATCTCCTTCATAAACCTCAGTTCCTGCTTCATCCGCCGCATCCTTCCGGCAGCACAGACCAGAATCGCCACTGTCTGACCGGCCTGATGCTCCATTGTCACCATATATTTTCCAAAGCACCAGTAAGCATTCTCAAAAAGACTGGTCACTTTTGCTTCATAATCAAGGGCGACCGGCGGAAGCACCATCTGGTTTCCTTTATCATCCGTCAGCAAAAACTCCACCCGATTCTGCACTTTCAGCGAATCCACCGGTATTTCCACTGCAAACGGAATCTTTTTTACCACAGGCCATCCGAAGAAACTGACCTGCGAAAACCGATCCGTATTCCGTATGGGAATTGCCTTTCCGTTCAGCCTCACTTCCAGCGCAAGGGGTTTCTCCGCCAGAAAATGTTCCACGGAACAGTCCAGTCGCCAGATACCGTGCTCCGCTTCCATCAGATCGACTGTGACGAAGGGCAGCAGCCCTTCTGACTGATCAACGGAAGGAGCGGTACAATACAACCGCGGACGATCCCCTCTGATAAAAAGACCGTCCTGCTCTCTCTCATATTTCAGGCACATAAAGGCTGACCACTGATCATAGACCAGCTTCCGTTCCGAATGAACAGACTCTGCAGTGGAAATCAGCCTGTTGGAAATCTTTTTCAGGCAGTCCCTGCATCCGTTCAGATAACGCTTCAGATCTTCGCCCTTCAGCACGCCTTTATTCTTGTTTTCCATATTTACACGAAATGCCACTTTCAGCGCAAAGAGTACCTGTGCCTGAACAAACAGCGGAACGCTGTCCTTCTCCCGGAACCTCTCGAAAAGCGGCAGACAGTACTGCTCTACCACATCGAGATACCAGTCCCGGCGTTCCCAGTCTGTTCGCATCTCATCTACATCCGAGATAGCCGCACAGCCGGAAAACCAGCCGTTGTTTACAACTGCCACCCGCTTCTTCTGAAGCAGGATCTGGCACCAGAGTGCTTCTGCTGTACATCCACCGTAATCCCAGTCAAAAGATTTTCCCTGCACTGCTGATGTCATCACAATCATTCCGCGCATACATCCCGGCAGCTTCTGAATATCTGACACTTTATCCAGGGAATATACCTTTCCTGAAACGTCATCAGGAGACTCCGTTCCGCTCTTTTTTCCGGCAGCTGCCCGTCTGCTGACATTTGTCAGCAAAACAGCATCCGTCTCTTCCTTTTTTTGATGCAGAAAACTGCAGCCCAGCTCCAGCGAATTTCCCAGATACTGCTCTCCCGCATCGACAACAGTCACCATCTCTGTCATCACCAGAGGGATCTGATCTGCAACCTTTTGCCCGGCAGTCACATCCGCCTCCGCAAACATTTTCCGCCATTCTGTGACGGCTGTCTCCGGCAGCAGTTCTCCCGGTACACTCTGCAGAATTTTCAGATGTATTTTCCCCCGGAAGGAATCACGCTGCAGTTTCAGGGAATCCACGGTTCTTTCCAGAGCTTCCCGTTCGCCGTTCCATGTGACAAAAACTGTAACCATCAATAACCTCTCAGTTCTTTCTCCGCTGCTGCAAGAGCAGCTTCGATCACCTTGTCCATATCATAATACTTGTACTGTCCCAGACGGCCTCCGAAAATCACATTCTTCTCTTTTTCCGCCAGTTCCCGGTACTTCTCATACAGCGCATTATTCTTTTCATCATTCACCGGATAATACGGTTCACTGCCGGGTTTCCACTCTGTGGAATACTCTCTGGAAATGATTGTAAAATCCTTTGGATTTTCTTTCTCCGCATCCGGCTCAAAATGCTTGTGCTCGATAATTCTCGTATACGGAACCTCCCGCTCCGTATAGTTCACAACCGCATTTCCCTGATAATTCTCCTCTTCCATGCGTTCCGTCTCGAAACGGACTGTGCGGTACTCCAGATGGCCGTAACAGAAGTCGAAGTATTCATCAATCATTCCTGTGTAGACCACTTTGTCAAACATATCCGGATGTTCCTTCCTGTAATCAAAGAAATCCGTCTCCAGCATCACATCGATATTGTCCAGCATTCTCTCCACCATGGCTGTATATCCGCCCACGGGAATGCCCTGATATCTGTCATTAAAATAATTATTGTCATACGTAAACCGAAGCGGCAGACGTTTGATGATAAATGCCGGGAGATCCCTGCAGTCTCTTCCCCACTGCTTCTCCGTATAGCCCCTGATCAGCTTTTCATATACATCCGTTCCCACCAGAGACAGTGCCTGCTCCTCCAGGTTTTTCGGTTCCGTAATATGCAGATCCGCAATCTGCTCCTCAATCTTTGCTTTCACCTCCGCCGGTCGTTTCAGGTTCCACAGCTTACTGAAGGTATTCATATTAAACGGGAGATTGTACAGCTCATCTTTGTACACCGCTACCGGTGAATTGATATAATTATTAAAATCAGCCAGTCTGTTCACATACTTCCAGACATCCTTATTGCTTGTATGGAAAATATGGGCTCCGTATTTGTGCACCTGGATTCCGTCCACATTCTCTGTATAAACGTTTCCGCCAATGTGATTTCTCTTGTCAATCACAAGACAGCGCTTGCCGGATCTGGTCAATCTGCGGGCAAACACCGAACCGTACAGTCCTGCACCGACAATCAGATAATCGTATTTGCGCCCCTCTTTTCGCAGCTTTTCCCGGCGTTCTGCTTTTTTCTGTCTCGTCAGCATCTCCTGCTCTTCTTTGTATGCGTCACAGACCTCCTCAGCATTTCCGATCATCCGCACCTTACCGTGATCCAGCCATACTGCGTTCTCACACAGGTTTTTTACTGATTCAATGTTGTGGGATACGTAGAGCAGTGTCGTTCCGCCTGAAAGCATCTGCTGCATCCGTTCGTTACACCGTCTGCGGAAACGCATATCGCCGACTTCCAGCACCTCATCCACAATCAGGATTTCCGGGTTGACCACAGTGGCAACAGAAAATCCGAGTCTCGCCTTCATACCGGAAGAAAAATTCTTGATTGGAGAATCCAGAAAATCACGAAGATTCGCAAACTCCACAATCTCGTCAAAATGTTCCTCCATAAATGCTCTGGAGTGGCCAAGCACCATTCCGTTCAGAAAAATATTCTCCCTGGCTGTCAGATCTCCGTCAAAGCCTGCTCCCAGTTCAATCAGCGGTGCAATACTTCCCCGTACCTTCACGCTTCCTTCATACGGCTTCAGGATACCGCTGATTGCTTTCAGCAGCGTCGATTTTCCGGATCCGTTTGCTCCCACCAGCCCCCAGGATTCTCCTTTTTTTATCTTCAGATTCACGTTCTGAAGCGCCAGAAATTCCTGAAACATCAGCTCGTGTTTCGCCAGCTTAATTGCGTATTCTTTCAGATTATCCACCTTTTCACTGGCAAGGTTGAATCTTATTTTCAGATTTTCTACTTCTATCACGTATTTACTCATTGTAAACTGCGCCTTTCTATCGAAATGTGTATCTGTTCCGTTCTGTCAGATACGATGCGTTCTGTTCCGGACAGCCGCCTAAATGTACAGAATAAATTTATCTTTTACGCGCTGGAATGACCAGACACCGATGGCCAGCATCAGAAATGCAATCAGCCAGCCGCCCCAGAAAATCCTCGGACCCGGAAATCTTCCGTAATACACCAGATCCCGGAACTGGGCCACGTAATAATATAACGGATTAAACAATTTGATCAGTATTACCAGCTTCTGTGGTATGCGGTCAAGCTGATACATGATCGGTGTCAGATACAGCCATGCAGTCAGTACCGCACCGTAAATCTGCTGCATATCACGGAAAAATACGTTGAGCTGAGCCAGGAAAAAACCAAGTCCGCAGCAAAACAGGTAAATCTGTGCCACCACCAGCGGTGTCAGAAGAATCTGCCAGTAAAAATGCGCCCGTGTTGCCACCATTACAATCAGCAGCGCACCCATGGAGAACACAAGATCCACCATACAGCTCGTCACCTTCGCCAGTGTAAAAATATATTTCGGCACGTATACCTTTTTCAGAAGAGCCGCATTTCCTGTGACTGATTTCATCGCGTTCGTTGTACTGGTTTTCAGAAAGTCATACATCAGCCGTCCTGTCAGCAGGTATACCGGATAATTCTCAATCTTCTTTCCCAGCAGATTCGTAAATACAATCGTCAGAACGATCATAATGAGCAGCGGGTTCAGCACACTCCATACGTATCCCAGAAAGCTTCTCCTGTATTTCAGTTTCAGATCACGCTGAACCAGCTCTTTAATCAGATCTTTGTACTTAAACAGCGTTTTGACGCGGTACTGCATCATATTCATATTGTTTCCTCCAAAATTTCCTTTCGTCATTTTGCCCCACGATACCATTGTTTTCTTCCTGCTTCGCATTTTTCCGAAACCATGATATCATTTTATTTTAACATATCCCCACTTTCGTGTAAAGCAGACACACGGATTCTGTTCTGACAGGAACGGAAAAACAGCCGTAAAACCGGGCTTTTTCGATACTGCCTCTCTGCTGACAGGCAGCAGGTTACCGAAAAGGACTCCTGTTTTACGGCCGTTTTTTCTGTTTCTTCTCAATTTTCCCGCTTTTTATTTTCTGCATATCTGCGGAGAATGCCCAGCACAATATCCACCGCCGTATCCATTCCCTCAGCCGTAATATGCTCATACGGTCCGTGGAATGCATATCCGCCTGTACCAAGATTCGGACAAGGCAATCCCATAAAGCTGAGACGCGCTCCGTCTGTACCGCCCCGTACCGGTGA